>NZ_JACSOE010000109.1:0-9106 GCF_014349115.1 Alteromonas sp. BZK5
ATGTAATAATCGGTAACCACTAGCGCGAGGTTATTTTTGGCTTTGTTGTAGCGTGATTGAATGGAAAAATCGTCAGATACACCAAGGTTCACTTTAACATTCGCTTTTCCGTACTCTCGTGTAATGTTAGGTTGTGCTGGCAACAATAAATCTTCAAGCCGGTCAAGAAATATGCGTTTGAAGTAAGTAGAACCTGAGAATCCCACTTCAGGTTTGGTTACGTCTAATGTATAGACTTGACCCGTAGTCCTGTTTACCCGCGCTAGCATCCAATAACCTTCACCCACTGTTTCCTTCTTTAACACAACATCCGTAGAAAACGTTGTGGGTAAAGGTTCATCTGTCAATTGACTAAGATTGCCTAGCGGCCTTACAGTATAAATATATCGGGCTGCTGGCTCATATACCGTATCGGATGACAAAACCTCAGCAACGAAATACTCATTTACAAACGACTCATCTGCTAACGTTATAAATGACAATACCGATGAAAGTACCAACAACAGTGAGAGGTTTAATCTATTCATTTTGGGTTCCCTTAGTCTCTATTGTATTGCTGTATAACATGCGCGGAATAGCCCGTAATTTTGATTTATCTGCAGGTAACTTTGCTGGTCTCAATAAAGGCTTTTCTGCCGTAAATATGAATTCACTAATCACCATATCTCCTGCATCTTTAAAGCGCAGGAACATCCCAGGTAAACAATACCCGTCATCACATGTATCCATAGAGTCGGCGTAATAATCGAGTAAGGTTTGCTTTGCATTTATCGGGTAAGCAATTAATACAGCTACAAGACGTTTTCCACGCCATTCATCTGACTCCCAGATGAATTTTACCCATTCAATTCCATTAGTCTCAGTGACAGGAAACCATTTATCAGTAACCGGCTCTTGATACCAAGCTAAGGCGGGTAACGTTCCCCCCTCAACTTCTGCTCTAGCTAACTCTAATACATGTTTTCCACCAGCCACTGGCAACAACAAGGGAGGATAGAAATATCTTAGAAATGGAACCGCACGAGAGTCATTCACCACTCGCAAGAGAGTATCACGCTGGGAAGAGGACGCAGACTCAAATGGAAAGAATGACAATGCAGATAGCAAGTCATAGTACTCGTCACCTCTTTGTATTTCCCTTGAAATCAATTCATCTTTTAAACGGCTTATAGGTGTTCGATAAGACAATACTTCATTGAGAAGTAATAGCCCGTTGGGCCTGACAGGTAATTTTTTTAAATAAGTAATTGAGCGTGCTGGATCGTAAAAGTCAGAATTAGGGTCGGAGAACAAAATAGATAATGGTTCGAACGCTTCAGAATGCCCTTCTCGAGCCAAGGACACGTACATATCTAACGACTTCTGAGGATAAAAATATTTGTTGTCTGGGTTTGCAAACATTTCCGCTAATTGCAATCGAGATGTCTTATCACCGTCAAGCGCCTTAGCTATAAGATCGTTGCTCAGTTCTACAGCCATCACTGAATTGCTTAGATAGACGCTGAGAAGTATGTAAATACACCTCATAACACTACCTTTTCAAAGCGCTCATGAAATCTTTTCATCATGACTGAGACTTTTGGGTCTGGAGCTTCAAGTTCGAAAACAGAACGTAAATTATCTAGGGGGACATATTCCTTACCCAGTGCATGCTTAAAACGCATCTCCGTCATACGCAATAGGAATTGGGTTTCGTCGTCATACTCATGATGCGACATCATCCGCTGGGTTGTACTTATAATCATATCTATAAGAGCAGAAAGTAATTTGGAAGCTTTAACCATGGAGGGAACTTGCTCTATTACAATGGACTCTTCACTGTCCTCCAAAACATCTTGTTGTGCTGTTACTGAGGTATTTTGAGAAGTCTTTTTCATTGCTTCTTTGCGCCATGTAAGCGCATCCAGTTCGTTTCCCCAAAATAAGTTGCTTAGTGAACAGTTGGTTGGATCAGCATCGCGATAACAGGGAACATTATGACTATCCAGGTGACTGGGCGAATAGGTAGATAATACTAACGAGGAAACGTCATAGGCCGTTATTCCGGGGGTATAAAGTACTATTATCTGCTCTCCAGTCAGCTTAGGAATTGGCATTATTCGACGTGGTTGGGCCATATTCATGCTGTAAATCTCAGCCTGCCTAGAAATATAATAATGCCCCGCTTTAAAATTTATAAGACGAAGTTCATCTTCTTCGATTTGCTTTTGTAGCCAAATAGGGTCTATATAGGTAGACATCGACGCAATACACTAATTTCGAAATGGTCTGCATAGTGTATTACGTCAATTTTTTAGGTATTTAGTTAATCTTTAAGTTATCAAACTCACTCTTATAGGGGTTTGTCGTGCCTTGAACTTGATATATTGGTTCTTCTATGACCCTTATTGCGTCTCTAGCAGACATATTCTCCGGAAGCCTATCAACTAAGTCGTTAACCATTGAATTAACTATTTCATTTTTTGGAGCAAACATTCCTCCTGTTGGAGAATGTTTTGTCATATAGTCGTAATCACTTATTATCTTTTCAACAGATATATCAGAAACGTCGCCTCCACGAGCTTCAACAGCATCCCTCACCGTTGCGACATAGGACAGGTCTTGGTCTCGTGTTAAGCCTGCATTTTCTCGTTGCATATTTACCGTATCAATAGGTGACGGTGCACCAGAATAAGAAGCTCTTAACCTATCTTGGAGTGAACCAGACTCTTGATTAACTTCGTTGAAAAATGCGTTTTTGGTATCCGTAATCAAATCTTCTGTAGCCGAGCCAGCAACTCGATAATTGCCAGAAACATTACCAGATACCAAACCACCGTACGCTTGTGTTAACGTAGTATCGCTTCCTTCTTCTATGCTATGTGAGTCATATATTCGCTGTGCCGCAGGTTGAGATATGTTGCCATTTTCAACTTCTTTTTGAAGCGCTGACCTTAACTCTCCATTCCAATGGCTCTGCTGCCCTTCTAACGATAAGGTAGATGTTGGGAAGTTTGTATTGATTGTATTATTATCTCCGGTGTCAACAGGCATGTTACCTAGCGAAGATGCCATTGTTGGAATGAATTCAGACGACGTCCCGTAACCCGATTTACTTGCTATATGACTGCTATTATTGTGATGAGCATTGGCGTAATGACTTTCTGTTTGCGCAATTTCTCTTTCTTTACTATCAACGCTTTCATTAAAGTTGCTTGCTGCATCTTTCACTATTGCTTGACCCGCATCAACTGCTTGAAGGTTTTTAGCGTTACTTGACTGCCCTATTCCCGCTCCCTCAATCGCTGTTCGAGACGATTCATAGTCACTGGCGTCCATACCGGGCAAGCTCATGACGGCATCAAGTGCCTGATGTGTTTGGTGAGCAAGTACTTGGTTTTGTTGACTTTCATTTAGCTGATTAAAAGGTGTCCCTTGACTTACGCCAAGCGCAGCTGAGTTAGAGTCTATTGTACTTTGGATACTGTCCGGTGTGAAAAACCTTCCGTATTCTGAACCGACTCTCTCAGAGTTTCCACCGCTTGACTGTAGGCTTTCCACCGTATCATTAACTTGACCCAAAGGTGTGGTCTGTGGTCCAGCTCCCATGTTGTTATAGTTAATTGAACCTGTTTCTTGGGCAGTGCGGTTTTCAACTGCATCACCTTCAACAGTCATTTTCTTCCCTTCCTCAACTCTATTGGTATTAGACTCCATTCTCGAAAGGTTAGAAACACCTGTTACCTCAGAGAATAACTGACTATCAAGGCCACTGAGTACCTGCGCGATTTGATTGGCTTGCTCTTTAGTTAGATTTTGAGTGTTGCTGCTTGATGATGGGTTTTCCGCTATTTGTTTGTACTCAAAGGCCGTTGAGTCAGCCGCATTTACGGCTCCAACAAGCATAGAGGTCGCATCGCGCGCCCCCGGGACTTTTGCATTTCGTTCTCGCTCTGCGTTATTTTCATATTGTGCTTTTACAGCGTCTAACTGTTGAGGGCTTAAATGACCAGACAACCCATTATCAATATGATCATTCATGTAATCCAAAACACCTTGTGGCGTAGTAAAGTTCATTTTCGATTGAACATCATTGAGATCAAGCTGTTTTCCATGTGTAAATTGTTCACCAACTGCGGCATCAGAAGAATATGTTTTCTGGCGCTCCAACGCTTTTTCATATGCTGCGCTGGCCTGCGTCACATCAGCTTGATGCTGCTCTATTGCCCTTTGCTGTTCATCCGTCAATCTCACTGAGCCCGAATTGGTCGATGTCACCCCTCCTGTAGTTGTTACTTCTTCTGTATTACCTGTAGTGGTTTGATTCGAGCCAGATCTATTAGTTTGATTGGTTGTATCGTCTACACTTCTCCTGCTACCAACCGCACCAACGGTCCCAGTAACATCAGCATGAATATTAGCTCCAAAGCCACCAGATTGTGGAGATTTACTACCTACGTTAGTAGTGGGGTTGTCGGCTGAACCTGGAGTGGCGCCTGGGTCTATTTGTCCTTTTGATTGAGGAGAAGGTTGCTTAGCTTCAGCACCAGACATATCGATACCAGTAAGCGCTGAAACAGCTTTTATTAATTTTTCAGAGCCAAATTGACCTGATAGTCCCAGACTTCCAGTACCGGTTGATATATAACCTGAAGCGGCTTCGATAGACTTTCTTTCGGAGTCGCTGTAACCGCTTATATCTATGCCTAAATTTTGTAGTGTCTGCCTACCCGTTTGTTGATACGCACTTGTAAGTGCTGCATCATCGGAATTCACATTCCCTGAAGAATTACGCTGTATTAATTGACGCATAGACTCATCAGTACTTTGCCTTGCAGCTGCTAAATTTGACTTTGCAGATTGAACATCACTAGCGGCTATTTTCTGACTGCTGGAGTTGGTGAATGTAGAGGTAGCGGTAATGCTAGACGCTGCCTGATAACTGTTCGTTTGAACTGGGGCTACATTCAAATTCCCTTTATGGTCGGTTGCATAAGGATTTAATCCAAGTTCGGTAATTTGACCATGGGCTTGAGGAGTAGACCTTGCTGCGATTGAACTCGCCGACCCTGCAGGCGCTGCTGCCCCAGAGGCTACAGAGGTTAGCGCAAACACCGAACCTGTAATTACGGCTAACGTTACAAGAGGTGCCGCTGCCAATAAATTAGACCCCACCGAAAGGTAATTAGCTGCAGAATCTATAATCATGTCATACGCAAAAGGCGTAAACCCATCCATTGCTAACAATGCCGATACCGCTTCTCTGGTATTAGCAATGGTTATATAGTTAATGGCAGTGGCCACTGGAAGGATAGAGTATCCCCATATTCCTATAAGAAGGTAACCACCTAAGTATTGTGCAGCACCCATCCCCTTAGTAATCATGATAAGCATGGCTAGCGGGAAAAGAGCATAAAATAGCATGATGATAAAGTTGGTTGCCGGCATCATGAAATTTAAGAACGTTTCCCCTTCAATCGCTTCTTGTAACTGCGCAGTTTGAATGGACTCATTAATATTTGCCACAGCTTGCATTGCAGAATCGGGGTCTATTTCCTGTGCTCCACTCACTAACGTATTAAAGTCTCGCATGATACGCACACGATGAAATGTTTGCGCATTAGCTATACCACCAAGCAATTGGCCTAACCTTTCATAATTTGTTGAGATGGCCGTAACACTATCAAGACACACACCACCATCTGCGCAGTTTTGCGTTATAGATTCATTGCTTGTCGCTAAACTCTTGAGCCTGCTGGCCCCAAACCTTGTGGAAGAGTCCAAATAGTTATCTAGACTGCCTACATCACCGGGCCCACCTGCTAGCACACTACGAACATCCTCACAGGTCTGGAATGTTTCATCTCCAGTAGTAGGGTCCATAAACTCTGCTAACGCATTGGTATGAGAAGGGCTTATCAATGCTGCATCTGTCATATAAGTAAATGGGTCAGCATTGCGCTTCATTGTGTCAGGATTAAAAACATTCGATGCAGTAGGGTCAGCAGCCAACTTATCGTCTGCTGAAGCATGCAGGCAATATTTTGTATAACTGTACATGTTATACATTAATGGCTCGTCTAGTTCTTGTAGCGAACTTGCGCGTAATGCATACAACGTTTTAACAGGGGAAAGAAACCCATTGCCGCCTGTCATCGTAGATTCAAATGCCGTTCCTTCAATCGGTACCGTCTGAAAGGCAGTTTCCATTAATTCGGCGGTACGGTAAGAGATTAGACTCATCCCATAACCAACAACGGCTAGACCTAATGGGACATCGTAAACGGGAAGCGTCTTACCTGTGTTTACATCCGAAATATACATTCTGTCTATTGTTGGCACAGCGACAAGTGCATAGATGAACAGCCCCATTAATGGGCCTTGCATTTGTAGCCTCTGGGTACTTATGTATTGATTCATCGTACCAATAAGAGCAATCATCGCCGCAAGCGTGGTAGCAACGCCTAAACCTAGTCCACCGGTACCGGAAAAAAATGTAGTCGTTCCAGGGTCAAAAAGCAGTCTTAGGCCATCAAACAAAACAACTAATGCATCTATTGCCCCCCAAGTGTAAATAACGCCGTCTTCCATTATTATCTACCTACTGTTATTTGTTGAGGTTGGATGTAATCTGACGCGACATGGATTTAGAGTACTTATCCACAATTTTATTGTACTCCGTACCATTCTTCATCGTCGTCAGCGAGGCTTCTGCCAACTTCTTAAGTTGATTCGCTTCCTGTAATTTTTTATCAATCTCATCATATATTTCAGTTACCTGACTTCTACTTACAGACATCTCTTTTTCACCTGTATTTAAAAAGAGCGTCGTCATTTGGGCTAAATCTGTCACATAGTTGTAAATCATCATGTTGGCGAGGTATTCGGTAACTTCTGCGTCCATCGCTTTCATCAGGGCATTTTTGTCAGCTTCCGTACCAATCGAAAATGCTCTAATCACACTAGGAGGACTCGCTTTGATTATTTTCTGCTGTAGGTCAGTTAAAGTGGCAATATCGCCATTTTGAAGTTTGGTGAACGCCCCTTGAACATAACATCTCATTATTTCAGGAAGCGTCACTTTTTGAGCCTTGTCAGTACATGACGTATCTGCATTGTAAGACGCTATTGCTGCAGAATAATCGGGGGGTGTTTTGGTATCAGAACCACAAGGAAGCTCGTATACATTCCCTGACGCAGGGTTAGTTGCCGAGACATCCTCACATTGTTGAATCTGACGACATTTACCATTGCTACAATCCAAATCGGCAGACAGCAATGATGACAACGATGTGACTTGCGGAACTATGTATTTTGATTCGACCTTCTCATTGTTTTTGTCCGGCGCATTTCTGTAGTATCCAAAAAAGTTCATTGCCGCCTCAGTTGGTGAAATGCCAGGATGTGCAGGCGTTGTAGCTGGTTCGACTGTAGGTTCTCCCAAAATCATTGTGCTTAAACTTGACGGGAAGAGAGAGTCAGGTATTGCAGTTAAACCTTGGCTCTTAGAAAAGGTTTCTGCAACAACATTTCCGTAGAGGAATTTTGCATCAGGATCGCCACCCAACGCAGTTACAGTATCGACAAACCCCTCCCATCTATCAGCAATAAATTCTGCTGCACCACTGTCTTCTAAGTTACAAACATAAGCATCATCACCAAAAACTGATGCTTCACCGTCGCACAACATTCCCCCCACATTGAACACATCACCATTGTCGGTTTTTTCATCTATGAAGGACTTAACCATGGTACATGTCCCCCTGTTCGCCAAGTTCAAACGTTCAAGTTGACTTTGTAGGGTTTTCATTGATGTCCAACAAGGACTACACATTGATTGTAGAGCCAACCCGAACCCGTATGTAAGCGCCTCAGATGCTACGCGACGAAGGATGGCCACAGCCTCATCCAAACTTATGATGTCAAATGAACCCAAATTAATATTGATACTCGAGCAGTTCGGTGGCGAAATGCTAGGAGGAGTAAGGTTAACTAAATTAACTACGGTAGAAGGGTTTGAGAATCGAATGCGACCAAATGAATAGGCATGCCTGCCTAACTGAGATAACTTTCTACCATCGCCACCTGTGTAGCTAAACGATGCATCAGCAGTGATTGCATCCAATGTGTCTGAAACGGATGCTTGAGCGCTAGTCACTAGTAATGGGTAGGATACTATTAATGCTATTAACCATTTAAATTTAAGCTTGGATATCACATTCATTTTGTTTCACCTGCTTTCTTTTTTTCTGGGTAGAAATCTTCGTAAAATGACTTGTTTGAACTGTTGTTGATCATGTCGATAACACTATTGATAAGTAAGACAGGATCCTCCTCCATACCACTTGGCAATTCACTGTATTCATTAGATGCAATGAGACCCATTTGGGTATGGTGGATTTTTTCATACCAGTCTTTGCCTAAAACTCCATGTTCGAAGCCAGCTATGAGCGTTCTGTCTTTCAACGTTTCAAGATTAATCATGCCTCGGGATATGAGCGAAAAGGTGCCATCTGGCGTTACTAACACGTAGCTTGGCCAGTTAGTAATATCGAACCGTTCGGAAACTTTTATAAGATCGTCTGGATAGACTTTAATATCTTGAAGCAGGCCTTGTACTACGTCTGGCTGTGCTGTGTTTCTCGCATATACACGTATATCAAGATTAGGAAATTTACGGTGCAGATAATTGACAACCGTTATTGATTGTCGGCAATATTGGCAGTTTTCATCATAAAAAATCATCAAACCAGAATCATCATAGAGTTCACCTAACGCTTTTTCTTTAAGACTTTCTTGGTTCTGTATCATTGCTAGTGATGTGGCGCCAAATAATGGCAGACGGTCACCTTCTTGCAAAAGAGGATCGCTTTTTTGCATAAATTGGCGTTTGCGCGCGTAGACTTCAGATTTATCCATCATGACTTTCTGCGCATAAAGCTCAGCTCGCAGGTTTTCACGTGTAGGGTTGTTAACAGCCCTGTCTCGAATGACCTGATAGTTTTGTGCGAACCACTCAACACTCATCGGTTTAATTGGCTTCTGCTGAGTCTCGGCAGGTGGTGTTGGAATAACCTCAGACTTCTCTTCTGGCTCAACCTCTTTTTCATCCCCCCAGTAAAAAAGC
>NZ_JACSOE010000110.1:0-9054 GCF_014349115.1 Alteromonas sp. BZK5
TTTTTGATCGGATAACTCCGAAATAGGCGATCGGATTAGACCGAAATCAGTGATCGGATTGAACCGAAATGGGTGATCGGAATGGGCCGGAACATGCAATAATACCTTACGTAATTGCTCAGTGCTGAACAGTTGCTTACGCTGTGATGATCCACTTTTATATGGACTTAAGTCACGGTCCTCAAATGGACTTTGCTTAATGAATATTTCACCCACTTGAAAAGCATGAGTCCAAATTGACTTAAGGCGTGACAGATGAGCAGCAATGGTGCCATGAGCATATTCATCGCCAAGGTGTTCAACGTATGCCACAACAGATTTTTTATCGATGTCCTGAAGACCAATATCATTGACTCCCATAAAGGTGAGAAACCTTTTGAGGGATGAATTAATCTTTTGCTTTGTATCGTCTGACAGTGAGGTCTTACGGGCGAGCAGGCTGCTCAGAGCTTCTTTGATAGTGTAAGTATATGGATGATTTGTTTCACCATAAGCAACCTGTCTATATGCTGCGTGGGCAATTGGGGTTCGAGGGAAGAAGTCATCATAAAAGAGACCTGAATTAACATCCTTAATCCCCTCAGCGTATTCCTCAGCGACCTGTAGGTGTTTCTTAAAGGTTTCTCTTTCTGGACTCAATGCGGATTGCATTTGAATTGAAAGTTGGCCGTTGTATCTGTCTCGTTTTAATCTGGCTACTTTTATACAGCTCGTATTCAGACTGAAAGTAATATGTGTACCTTTATATAAATGTGCAAGTGCTTTTGGAACTCTGCGGTGATAAACGTAGGTGTCGTGATGTTTCTTAATGTGTTTGTTTAATTTAGTCTAATTAATCCCCTTATAAGTCTGTGTATAACGGAATGTGGAACGCCAAGTGGCTTACATCCCTCTAGTAGTCAGGGATTAAGGGAATTGTGGGTATTTGGGGTACTTTGATGTAAACATCCCCCAAGCTTAACGCTTAAAAGAAAGGCGCTGCTCATAGAGCAGCGCCTTTTTTGTTTGTATAGCAAATCTAGAGCGTAAGGCTATGCGCCCTGTTTTTCTGCAATATACTCGTCCACCAATTCTTCAAGAATGGCAAGTGGCACCGCACCGTTTTTAAGTACCACGTCATGGAAATCGCGTAAGTCGAACTTATCGCCTAATTCTTGTTTCGCTTTCTCACGAATTTCTAAAATCTTAATCATGCCCACTTTGTAAGAGGTGGCCTGACCCGGCATAACAATATAGCGCTCAATTTCAGATGTAACGTCGCTAAGCGCCATACCTGTGTTGCGTACCATATAGTCAATTGCCTCTTCACGGGTCCAACGTTTATCGTGAATACCCGTATCTACCACTAAGCGTACTGCTCTGAATAGTTCAGCTTGAAGGCGCCCCAAGTTATCTAGAGGTTTATCTTGAAAGCCCATCTCCCATGCTAAGTATTCTGAATATAAAGCCCAGCCCTCGGTGTAGGCAGTAAAAGGCGACATTTTGCGAATAAAGGGCATGCCTTCCAGTTCCATCGCCAAGGCTACCTGGAAATGATGGCCCGGAATGCCTTCGTGATAGGCCAATGTACGCATACTGTACTTAGGTGTTGCTTTAATATCATACAAGTTGGCATAAAATCGTCCCGGACGAGAGCCGTCAATAGCGGGTTGCTGGTAGTAGGCGCCAGGTGCAGTTTTCTCTTTAAACTCCGGAATACGTACCACTTCCATGCCGGCCTCAGGGCGAATTCTAAATACATCACTTATACCTGCATCAATCTCATCAAGTATGGTTTGGTAATCTTTTAGAATTTGCTCGCGGCCTTCATCACTGTCTTCGTAATAGTGAGAAGGATCGGCGGCCAACGCGTCCATCGCGCTAGAGAAGCCCTGAGTTACGTCGTAGCCTTCACCAGCAAGAATAGTCAACATTTCGCCCTGAATTCTTGCTACCTCTTTTAAGCCTAGGTTGTGAATTTCGTCGGCAGTCATGTCGGTGGTAGTGAAAAAACGCAGCGCATTGGCGTACACTTTGTCGCCGTCAGGTAAATGCCAGTAGCCGTGGTCATTGCCAGCTTTGGCTTGAAGCGTGGTGAAGTAATCTATAAATAGCTGGTAGGCGCGGTCAACGTCATCACCTATGACTGTTTGAGCTTCAGCTAAATATGCGTCTTGCTGCTCTGAAGAGATATCTTCAGCCTTAGACATCTTTTCTTTCAGTGAGCTGTAAAGAATATTCTCTTCTATTGGCGAAGATATAAAGCCATTCATTTCATCTAGTACGCGGTCTATTACGAACCGCGGAGGGATAATGCCTTTTTCTTCACGAAGCTTAAGCCCTTCAAGTACTTGCGCGAATTTCTCGTCTACGGCACGCAAACGGCTTAAATAGTTCTCTACGTCGGTAGCATCATTAATCTGATGCTGACCTTCCATAAAGCTTGGAAACCCGTTTTGTACACCGAAAAGCTGGTTTACTGGGTAGCTGTGATACTGAAACGGCTCGTTACTAATGAGATAATCAAGCAAGTACAGCGTGATTTCTTTTGAAAGCTGCTCATCGTCGTTTAAATCTTCGTCGTCATACGCTAAAACTTTTTCTCGTATATCATGAGCTTTTACAAACAAGGCTTCATTTTTTTCTTGGCTAACGTCATCAAGCTCGGCGTTGTGGCCTTTAATGCCCATTGATTCTAAAAAACCGAGAGAGGTTAAGGTTTCAGGACTATCAAAAGCTACTTTCACCATTTCTCGGTTAAGTAGGTTATTAAAGTAAAAAGGTTTATCCGCATACCACTCGTGCGCAGCAAAAGTACCGCCTGCCAATACAATTACCAGTAAACCAGTACCAATCCATTTAAAAAATCGTTTCATCGTTATTATTGTCCGAATTTCATCCAACGTTTACGTTAACGGAAAAACTTAATAAAAGTAAATGGTAATTATGAACCCGGTTTAAAAAGAAAGGCGCTGCTCATAGAGCAGCGCCTTTTTTGTTTGTGCTAACTCTTTTGGGAGTTAGTTTAACGGAGGAATGTCATCGGCATTTTGGTTGATCTTACCTACGCCCGAGTAGTTGATAACTCGCTGCTTAACCACGTCGGCATCATCTAGTACGTAGTCGTACGGCACTTCGTAGCTGGATGTTGGCGTGGCATCAGGTCCTGCTACAACGTCACCATCAGCTGGCGTTGTCCACGTTACGCCTTCGCCAAACAGGTTGCCTGACGTGCTCCAATATCCAATAACGTCTGAGTAAAAAGAAACAATTGGGTTTTGCGTGTTCTCAAACACATTGTTTTCTACCTGTAGCTCTGCACCAATTCTTGAATTGATTGCCGTAGAGGATATCTGATTGTAATAGTTGTTATACAAGTGACCGTGACCGTAGCGGAATAACGGTAAACGTGACTCGATATTCTCAAAGCGGTTGTGGTGGAAGGTAATTAAACGCTCGGTATTATCACTGTCTACATCATTCTCAGTGTGGCCGTGTAACGAGGCTTTCCAATGATCATGAAGGTAGTTGTAAGAGATAGTGATGTTTTTCGCGCCGCGTTTACTATCTACTAATCCGTCGTAGAAATCCTTGTCCACAGACAATGTGCTGTAAAGCTCATTGTGGTCAATCCAAATGTTGCTGGTGGTAGAGCCGTCGTTATCACCTTCAATAGAGATAGCGTCTTTTCCATCAGTAAGCACGTGGTGGATTTTCAGGTTTTGAATAATCACGTTATTTGCACGTCTGATTAAGATGCCAATACCGTCGAATTCGCCCCTGTCTGCAACCCCGATAATTGACACATCGTTCATGTCTTTTATTTCAATCGGTGAGCCCGTACCGCCATTGTTTGCGTCGGTAATGGTGCCATCTACATAAACCGTTACTGGGGTGTTGCTGTTCGCTGCGCTATCTAACGCCGCCTGCAGATCAGCACCGTTATCGACGGTTACTACCGTACCGCCAGCACCGCCGGTTAATGCATAGTTGTATTGCGCAAAACCGTACGCATCAAGCGTTGGAGCAGGTGCTACATTCGGTAAGTTAGGCTCGCTTGGCACCCAGCCTTCGCCGTTATTAAAGTGAGAGAATATTGCCGTTCTGCTGGTAAGTTCAGTCACTTCGCTGTCGGTAAGAATGTGGGCAAACTGACGGCTTGAAAGATCAAGCGGGTTACCCTGCATATCCATGCTGCCGTATTCACGCCATCCAGCTGCTGCGGTTGCAGGGCTAGGGTTTGGTGCAGGTTGGTCGCGTACTCCTTCGCCCGCCCAGCCGATAGTGGCAATGTGGGTGTCGAAACGGTTATTAATAAGCGTAATATTGTCGAAGTAGCTTGCGCTGCCGCCACTTCTTGCAATATACGTAGAGTCGTCGAGTACACCGTTACCAATAGGGCCTGGGCCATTGGTGAAGCTGCTGTTTAAGAAGATAAACCCTTTATAAGAAATATCAGGTACGCGAGCTTGTAGAATGTAGCCGCCCGCTGTGTCTTCGTTAGGGTTGCCATTTTTAGAGTCGCCAATGGTGCGAATTTCGCTGTTTTCAAACAGTGCGGTATTTACGTAACCCCAAATGAAATCAACGTTGCCGGCAATCAATGAGTTGTAGAACCAACTAAAGCCTTTTAACAGCAGCGTATCTTGTTCACTCACAAAGTTCATATCAACGGCAGTTAGACGACCTGAATCACTGTTAAAGTAAATCGTCTCAGCTTGGTTAGAGTAGTCGTTGCTTCTGATGTGTGAGTTTTTCAAAGTGAAGTTCGTTAGCGTCAGGTTATCTACGCCTTCCACTAAAAATACGCTTCTTCCGCCTGATGGCGTGCCCGCCGCAGGTGCTTCGCTCTTGCCGCTACCGCTGTTAAAGCTTTCAAAGTTATCGTAGTACACCACGGTATTGTCTCGGCTCTCGCCTTGAAGCGTGACATTGTTGTTACCGCGAAGGAACAGCATTTCTTGATATTCACCGTCACGAATCGTAATGCGAGATGGCGTATCGCTACTTACGTTTTGCATCACGTAATTAAGCGCACCTTGCACCGTGCGGAAATCCGCTTCGCCGTCATCATCTACGGTAACATTCGCGCCAGAAGGTGCAGCGGCTCTTGTTGCAAAGCGCCAGTTCGCACTCTTGCCAATACCACTAAAGCTTTCACCATTTAGCGTTGCGCCGGTTACCGCACCATCGCTAATGGCTACGTAATACGACTGACCATATTGAAGGGCATTTGTATGAGGCTTAATCACTAATTTGTTGCCTACAACTGATGCTGGGCGGTAAGCCACTTTGCGCTGTCTGTCTTGGCCTTCAAAGCCAATAAAGTCTTCATCAGCTGCAATATTGATAACGTCTACCAGGGTGTCGTCTGTCGCATTGTAAATGCGCACTTCACCGCTACTTCCTAAGGTGGGTTCGCTGTCGAAGGTTAACGAGAGTAGGGTATCGGGATACGCATTGTTATTGCCCGAATAAGGTGTGGTATCCGGGAATAAGTCGCCATAGGTGGCGGTAGGCATTGTGAAGCCTTCGCCAACATTAACGGCAATGTGTTTGCTTAACGTAGGGTCAGAGCCAGAAGTAAAAGTTACCATTGCGCTGCCGGCAGCGCGAGGGGTAATGGTAACTTGTGGACCTTGCTGCTCTACGCTGACCACACTCGCATCACTGCTGGTTACGGTAAACGTGTCTTCAGTTATACCGTCGTTTTGTACTGCGGTAACGTAAACGAATAACGGATCGCTACTGGTGGTGGTCTCCCACTCTGTTTCTTTGAAATCCAGAGTAAGTTGAACTGGTTTAACAGCGGGGTCACCTACTTTTAAATCGTCCAGCTCGAACGAGCGGTTATTAGTGAAAAGGCCAATCAGTCCCGCTGCGCTATAGGTTGTGTCTTCTGCTGTACCCATGTTCTCGCCGTCTAAATAAACGGTGAGTTTCTCGTTTTCCATTTCAAAACGTACGCGATACCACGTGCCGTCTGTTCCGTCTTTTTCACCCAGTACAATCGGTGACTTAGCTTGGACAGGGCGAGAAATACTGCCTTCGGTACTTACCGCTACTTCCACTTGTGTACTGCTCGATGAGTTTTGTACATTCAAACCTCCGCCGTACCAGTTTCCAGCGCTATCATAACGACCTAGAAGGAAGATCTGTTTGTTTCGCGTAGTGCTGTTTTGTCTTGGACGAATGCGCGCTTCAACAAAGTAATTTCCATTTTCTGGAAGGTTGCTTAGCGCCGACTCTTTAACCAAGAAAATTTCGCCACCTTCACCGCCAGCGGTGTAGCGCATCACTTTGTTGCCGTCATCTTCTACAACATCAAACGTGCCTTGTGGGCCGTTTGAGCCTGCGTCGTCTGAAATAAGCGTGAAGTTATCTAAAGAGCCCGATGCAAAGTCGTCACAGAAGTAAAGCTGTGGTTCATTTTCACAGCTAAACTTGCTGTCATCTGGCGCTTCACCCACATACGATATAACAAAGTTATCGATAACCACTTTGCCGCCACTTTCAGTACGAAGCTGTAGGAACGAGGTGGGTGTACCAATAAATCCATCGATAGTTAGGCGTTGTCCTGGCACAAGGTTATTAACCAGCTCGCTGTAGAATTTAGAGTCGCCACCATGTATCGATTTGCTGCTACTGCTGGTGTTGTTGTCTACATATATCTGGAAGTTGTTGTCGCCTTCACTGTCTTCAACGGCAATGATGTCCATACTAATGGTATATTCACGGCTTAAATCTAATATACCCGTCGTAGTAATGTCATCAGCGGTTGTGTCTGTATCTGGTGTACTGTTGCCCATGGTAAAGCGTGCACTGTCGATGACTAGTTGGCCTTCGGAGATCACTAAACCTGAGCCGCCGCCCGTTACGCTATAAAACGGTGTCGCACCACCATCGGTCGACTTGTATTCAGGGCTGAAGAAGGTGTCAGCGTCTGTTTCAAACGTCTCCTCTAACAGGGTGTTTTCATCAATATATTCAATGCGAATATTGTCGATGACCACAATAGAGCCACTTTCCGTTCTAAATTGAAGGTACGAGTTAGGCGTTGCTATCTGTCCTTCTACTGTCATAGTGGTTCCCGGTACTAAATCGAGCACAGGCTCATTAAAGAAACGAGAATCTGAACCTAGGTGTGAGTTGGCGCTGCCAGAAGTATTGTTATCCACGTAAATCTGGAATTTGTTGTCGCCTTCGGAATCTTCAGCAGAAATGACATCAAAGATAACATTGTAAGGACGGCTCAAATCCAGTGCACCGGTTGATGAGGTATCGTCAGATGAGCTTTGGGTATCTGGCTCAGTATTACCAAGCGTAAAGCGTCCGCCGTCAAGCTGAATACCAGTGTCAATTTGCGTTACCGAACCACCGGTAATGGTAAACATGGCGACTTGCTCACCCGCTGCATTTTCAATCGCGGCAAAGTTTGTCGAGAAAATATCCTCGCTTTCACCTGCAAAGGTATAGGAAAGCGGCAGCGGTATGCTGGGAATGACTTCGGGTTCTTCAGGTTCGGTAGGCTCAGGCTCAACCGGAGGCACTGGGTCAACTGCGTCAGCTACAGTCTCAATTTTTAAGTTATCGATAGTGATAGTGGCACTCGAATCTGTGCGCAATTGGAAGAAACTATTGGTTACCGAGCTATCGAGAATTTTCGCGTCAGGTGCACTAGGATCGCCGCCACTAATATCGTCACCTGGCTCATAGGTATAGGTAAATCGCGTGCCGGGTACCATTGTGCCGTCCGCTAACCTTTCGCTTACAAACTTAGAAGCAGCACCGTGTACAGAGTTATCTTGCCCTGTGGTGTTGTTATCTACATAAAGGCTAAATGTACCGCCGCCATTGTGAGAAATAACGTCGAAGCTGATGGTAAAACCTTCGCTAAGGTTATAAATACCCATGCCTACCGTATCTGATGCCGACGTATTGGCACCTGGGTTGGCTGCAGCATTACCTATGCTGAATCGATCGCCTTCAAGGGTAAGTTGACCTGTGGTGGCATCGACTAGTGGGCTGCCACCTGTTACATAATAAAGCGCGCCAGCGTCTGGCTCTTCACTTAAACGCTTGTACGACGATGAGAAAAACGTATCGGTGTCGGTATCAAAATTCTCTTCAAGCGCTGCCTGGATAGAGTTCGCTGCTTCCTCTAACTTTGCCAGTTCAACATCTGCTTGTTCCTGGGTAAAAGCAAACAGGTAGTTTTGCGGGTCTTCGTTGGCAAGACAGCTTTCAACATGCAGCACTAACGGCATAGACTGAGCGTTATCTGGGGATATCACGCACAGGCTGTATACTTCGTTAACCGTGTTGAAAGCACGGGAAATAAGATACTCAGTTTGCTCACCGTAGCTAAGGGCTATGACTTTTCGTCCAAAAGAGAATTCATAGCTACCCGTTGTGCTTTCCTCACCGTGCACTCTTACGAATGTACCTGACAAGTTCGTTTCGTCGTCTGGCGTAAAGGTGTAAGTGGCTTGAGATACACTTCTGCCTTCCAGTGTTGGTGCGTAAATGTCGCCTGTGAAGCGGGTTACATCAAAGGTGTTAGGGAACAGCGTACCTAATTCGGCTTCAAGGTAATTTACGAAATGGCTGATAGCCTGTGCTTTATCCACAAGCGTAGCACTGGCTCCGCCAGCAGAACCAAGCCACACCTCTACATCGGCTGCAAAATCTGCATCAGATTGATTAAAGAAGTCTTCAATGGTTTGCCCTTCGTCTAGCGTAGCTACCGCCACATCGCCAGCACTGGCGCTTAGCGATATACCGTTACTTGGGTCGCCATCGGTATCAAGAGATTGTAAAAGTCGAAGCGTGTTTACGACCGACTGGTTAAAAGGGTTGTCAGTTGCGAACAGGTCAAGAGGAGAGATAACGCTCGATGCTGGTGTTTCTGGAAACGTCAGCTGACCAATGCTGAAAGCGAGCTGTTCGCCTCTGAAGTAAGAGTATTCACCCTGCGCATTAGTGGTACCGTTTTCCACAGAAGCAGAGGAATAATTGATTCCTTCAACGGGGCTATCAACAAATACGCCAGTAAGTGCTGGGTCGGGGGGGAGG
>NZ_JACSOE010000111.1:0-8576 GCF_014349115.1 Alteromonas sp. BZK5
CCCAAGGTCACTGTACTTATCCATCTGTATTTTCTCGCATTATTTCTGAAGAGTTCCGCCGTATCATGGCTGAAGATAATGGGGTTGGAGAAAATGAAATATGGTTGATTGACCCCACTAAAAAGCCTAAGCCTGAGAACTTAGCTTGTAACGGATTTACTCTAGATGAAGTTGCCAATATCAATTGGGACCGAGTCGACCTTAGCGAGTATGAAAATATCGTTCTCGCTACCCTAAAATATGACCCAAATAATATGCCAGAAGACTTCGTGAAGTCTGATTACATGGTTACAACTCAAGGGCCGCAAGCGGGCCAGACTTTAAAAGACTCAGGGTCGGCACAGGCCGCAATAGTAGCTCATGCTAGTGAACAAGCGAAAGAGCATATGAATCCTGCCGATATAACCTCAGGTGATCCTGATTTTATGCCATGGTACGCGCAAGGTTCAGCTCCAGAGTCAAACAATTGTCTAATTAGTTGCGACACTGCTGGTGGTTTTTTCTATGACAGCGATTCGAGTTTATGTGTTAGCGAGGAGAAGGTCCCCTATCCGGCGAGCTTTACGTGTGATTCTGGCGCCGGTTATACACTCTTTGAAGAATCTCCAAATAATTTTACATGCCAAAAAACCCAGACCGTTCCGTTGACTACAGGATGTAGAGCGGGATTCATTGAGGATGAAATCACAGGACTATGCACAAAAGATGCAATATGGTTTGAAGAGAAGATAACCTCTTGCCCCGATGGATACAGACTCAGTAACCAACAGGACTCTTGCGACATAGTAATTACAACACCTAAAGTGACCAATTGCTCTGCGTATGGCCCGGGGTTCGTTTTAATAGATAATGTTTGTCAACAGAGCACCACAGAAACAGCGCCCCCATTTTTTGCGTGCTCAAGCGATGAGCACATTATCGAAGATGGAGAATGTGTCCTTCGTACTGAGATAGCTCCAGTAATAGGGTGCAATGCGCCTCTAGTTTATGATGAGGACGCAGATGCATGCGTTGAGGTTTCCTACGACACCATTCCAGCGACCTTCAGTTGTGAAAGCTATGGACCGGAATATGAGTTGAATTTTGGTGACTGTGTAAAACGCACCGTGACAACAGGTACGTTAACTTGTGACGATGAATATACGTTAGTAGATGGGGAATGTCAGCATACATATAACGGGGTGTTTGACGCGACAACAACTTGTCCAGATACCTATATGGCTGACCCAGAAGATACGTCAAAGTGTTTCAAACGCACGCAAACTGAGTTAAGACCAGACCCTTATTGTGAAGACAGCTCTTTTACCTTAATTGATAATTCTTACTGTCAAAAGGTTATTTCAGAATCACTTCCTCCTGTGCCAGTGTGTTTAAACAGTTTTGAATACGATGAAGACAGCGCGCTATGCATTAAAGTTACAAGGTACCCACCCACAATCAATTGTTCATCCAGTGATATGACATTTGATGATTTAACCGGTCTCTGTCGTTCAATTACAGAAGAAACAGTTCCACCTAGTTATATTTGTAATGAGGGAGATAGCCTTGTTGATGGACAATGCGTTACCCACGATACTGCAGGGTATTCACTGTCATGCCTTGAAGACCATTATTACAACGTAGAGACAGACACTTGTATTTTACAGGATGTCGAGAGTAAAGCCCCGTCTTATTGGTGCCCAATAGGTACCACAAAATCTGGTGACCAGTGCCTACAGTATGACTTTGCTGAGCCTCTTCGTTCTTGCGAACCTCCAAAGGTCCTAAATGCTGATACGTTAATGTGTGAGGAAACCGTCACTCTTACCACTACTCCGTCTGTATTCTGTCCAATTCCATCCTATATGGACCATGAAACAGGCCTTTGTATGATTGATGAAGTTATTCCAGCTGATATCGCTTGTCCGGTTGTCGATGGCACCCCACTCATTTATAACTCAGACTCAGAATTATGTGAGCGTGAAATTACTGTAGAAGAAGAATCGGTCTATATTTGTCCACCTGACGAAGTCGAATGTAATACGGCAGATGAACGTGATCCTGTACCACAATGCATCAATGGTTCTTTCAATCTTGAAACCGGACAATGTGAAGATTTCAATTTCACATATCCTGACGCAATAGCCTTTTGTGAAGACAGTACGCATGTATACAATGCTGCTACAAATCGTTGTGAACTTACCAGTTCGTTAAGTGCAACTAAATGTGGGCCTCCTCTAAGTCCTTATTTTTTCTATGAACCCATTTCACAATCTTGTCAGCATGAAAATATAGTAGGGCAGATTGAAGACTGTGTAGCAGGGTTTGTATTTGATGGAGAGTCATGTGTGAGCACTACGCATTCTCCGATGACTTGCCATGACCCAGACATGGTGTTTGACACTAATTTGGACAGGTGCGTCAAAACTACAATTGTAGAGGCTGTAATAGCGTGCCAATCCCCATATATCGTTGACCCGCTAGATTCCTCTCAATGTGTATTACCGCCTTCTCATGAGCCTATCTGTAGCGATAATGAATATGTGCCTGTTGGCTTTGATAGTGATTCAGGTCGGTGTCGACATTTGGATGATTTAGCACAACATGATGCCTATTTGGTGTGCCCACCAGGCTCTATAAATCAGGATAATGAATATTGTTACTCTGGCCGGACTGCAACGCCAAGTTGCGAACCTGGTTTTAGTTTCAATGCCTCCACAGATAGATGTGAATTTACTCCGACTCTCACTTGGTATTGTACAGGCGACACAGTTTTAGTTAATGATCCCATTACTAATGAATTGCAGTGTTTGTATGAAGAAGAACGTCGTCCAATATGTGCAAGTCCAAGTCAGTTTTACGATACAGTCACAAATCGTTGTATTACTGAAGAAATAGTTCAGGGGACGATGGTTTGCAATGATGAACCCCCATTTTATCGACACTTAGATGGTTCACAATGCATAACCGTTGCGCGAGTTCCATATGAATCACCTGGAGTATGCGAAGATGGATACTACCCTTATAACTCCGAGTTGTGCGAAGCGCAGATCCCAGCCGAGCCACCAGAGTTTAACTGTCCAAGTGGTTTTGAGCGTAATATGGCTGAACCAGTTGATACCGAATCACCAAGATGCGTTAAATATACGGAAGTCACACCTGAATGCGATATTGGTTTTTCATTAGAAGGTAACCTCTGCACTAATAAATTTTATGCATACGAACCTATAGAGAGTTGTAGATATCAAGGGCAAACTCTATTTGGTGATGCATGCACAGATGGCACACAAACCGTTGCTCCAATTTGCCCTTCTGGTTATACGTATTCGCCAAATTTTGATGTCTGTATAGAGTTGAGTGAAGTAGGGTCTTCACAAAATTGCTTGAGTGCTAATTTTACATTGGATGCAGATACAGGATTGTGCAACTCAACGTATGACGAAGACCCAATATGCTTGGAAGGATATCAACTTAACGGTTCGACAAAGCTCTGTGAACAAATAGAAATGGCCCCAATTTGTGATGATGCGAATGGTTTTTTCTATGACACAGATACGTCGTCATGTAAAAAAGTGGAAACTGAACCTGCCAACTTTTACTGTGATGAGGATGAGCGAGACGATGGTAATGGTTGCACACCAATAACACCCCCAATGTGTGAAGAGGGTTACGTATTTGAGCCAGAAAATGACCGTTGCTTTAAACAGATAAACCAACCACATGAGCCAAACTGTGGGGTAGGGGAAATTGATTATGACGGAGAGTGCATCAAAGAAGGACCAGTGGATTGCTCTTTCTATGATGAAAATTCGATGTGGGATCCTATTAGTCAGGAATGTGTTTTAACTGAAGTTATTCCTCACAACCCAGATGGGTGTGAAGTTGACCAAGTTCTCATTGATGGGCAGTGCTACGACATAGAAGCATTAAGTTGTCCATCAGAAGCTCCAACATACAATACTGAAACAAAAATGTGTGAGGGCGTTACAGATTATTCGGTTACGCCTTATTGTGAGGATGGGCAATATGACACAGGCTCTGGATGTGTAGAAGTTGATACCCCCACTTGTGGACCTGGCCTTACTTTTAACAGCGATACAAACATTTGTGTTGATACTTCAGGCACAACCCCCTCTGAAGTATGTGAAGATGGGGATAACGATAGCGACCCTTCAAATGGATGCACGACTACCGACACGGACTCTTCCTACATAGAGTGTAGCTCTGGTTATACCTATAATGCGAGCGAAAATGAATGTCAAAAAACTGTGAACAAACAATGCTCAGAAGGGAGCTTACAGAGTGATGGTTCATGTCAAACCAATCATGGTGAAATTACTTATTCCTGTGATACAGACAAATATTCGCCTGCTGTAGGCTCTGTGCAAGGAACCAATTGTCGCTTTGTATCGATAACGACTGATGCTCAAGAGGCAATTGATTTAGAAAATGACCATGGCTTTACATGTGTCTACGAAGCAGAGCCTAGATTTGAATTTTGGGAATGCGAGAAAATTGAACCGAGAGATAGTGACTGTGAGCATACTAATATAGATGGACAGTGTGTAGAGACGTTTGCTGATGCTGTATGCCCATCTGATGCGACAACTGTTAATAGTACACAGTGCAGAATGACAGACACTCCAACCTGTGATGGAGAATATACGTGGACCGGTACGACGTGTACCAATACGTTCGATAACGGTTCATATACATTAGAATGTCCTGTTGGTGAAAGCTTAGAAGATGGCTTGTGTTACTTACCTGATGAGTCACCTCTTTGTGAAGATGGTTTTTATTTTGATAGTACAACTGCACAGTGCCTATCAACTTCTGAAATACCGTATGAATTTGATTGCGGTGATGATCAACATGTAGGTGAGGGGGTATGCGAAAGAGAAGAAAGTGAAGTGCCAATATGTTCGGATGGATTCACTTTTGAACCTTCACAAAATGCGTGTCTATCAGAAGCGGGAGAAGCACAGACATATTCATGTCCAATCGATACGCCTTCTTACACACATGTAGATGAGACATGCGTAAGAGAGATTGTAGAGCCACCTTACTGCAGCGAAGGTAGTTTTAACAGCTCCAGAGGAACGTGTACTTTTGATCATCACCCTCATGCGCCAAACTGTAACTCTCCGTTTATTGATGCAAATGGTCAGTGCGAGCAATATTTGGAGGCACCACCTGCCTGTCCTTCAGATTACCCCGATTATAACCCGGGGGATAAAACATGTAATGCAGCTCAAGAATCATATAATTATGATTGTAATGTTGTTGCTGGCTTTTTACCTGTAGATGGTGATATTACTCAATGTGAGCGTATTACTTTCGAGGCCCATTTATGCCCACTAACATCACAATTTCTAGATACAACTGATCATAAATGTAAAACAAATCAGTATACGAGCAAGACTAATCAATGCGATAGCTTGGGGTACGGAACAATTACGAACTCAGGCTACTGCGAGACATATTATGAGCAAGGCTTCGTAACGTGCGAAAGTGGCTATCGTGTTGGTTTTGACGTCTCAAAGGATAACCTAGTGTGTCATAAAGAGCAGAATAGTGTATCTACGGACTACTGTCCTTTTGGATATACTAATGATGGTGGTACATGTGTTGAACTTACTTCGAATGATGTTGATTACTCATGTGAACCTGGTTGGTCTTTAGTTCCTACTTCATCGGGGTTTGAATGCCGTCAGTTTACTGGAGACATTTATCCCAATTACGAGTGCCTTGACCCATCAAATCCTCTATTTGACACTGAAGCTTGCCGTACACAAAGTGTCACAGAAATTGGTGAAGTAGAGTATACCTGTCAGGGTACGGGGTATATTTACCATGAAGAAGATGGCGTTTGTCGTTTACCTGCCGAAGGATATCTAGTGAATGAATATTGCGCTGATCCTACTTATACCCTTGTACCATTAAACCCTGAGGACATAGAGCCTAATGGAAGAGAGTATAAATGTGTAAATACATTTGTTGAGACAGAACAACCACTTCTATCCTGCCCCGATGCTTCGCCAGCATACGAACTAATGTTGACTGGGAACTGTGTCAGGTCAGAGCCTACGACAAGTATAGAAGCCTGTGGGGATGGCTACACGTTAAGTGATGATGGCTCTGTATGTGAGCGGAATGTTTTAGACGTAACTTTACCAGATATTGCTTGCTCAGAGCCCTATAGCGCATCAGTAGCAGGTGGTTGCGTCTTGACAACTTCTACCCCAGCAAGTCAGACCTGCGACTCGGTTGACGATGTCACGGGTGAATGTTCAATGGAGATTGATGGTTCAATGAGTGGCGATCAATATGGAGTTTTCAC
Organism: Alteromonas sp. BZK5; assembly: GCF_014349115.1. Taxonomy (NCBI): domain Bacteria; kingdom Pseudomonadati; phylum Pseudomonadota; class Gammaproteobacteria; order Alteromonadales; family Alteromonadaceae; genus Alteromonas; species Alteromonas sp. BZK5. The sequence continues at coordinate 6,320 of NZ_JACSOE010000111.1, forward strand.
ATCACCTGTATCACTGGCAGATGAAACACCATTTGAGATAACTATGATGGCGTCATGTTTGGATGCTGGTAAACCATGTGTATTCTTTGGGAATAATGTCTTATCAGAAGATGCAATTTACATCCCACCCTCTGGCTCATCACTTACCTTATTAGTAAATGGAACTGCTTATGAATATCCTCTGGGTGATATTGCAATAGAACAAAATAATCATTACAAAATCATCCGAGGTACAGATAATAACGTTTCGGTGCGAATTAATGACGTTCTTATTGATGAACAAATAATATTATCGCCCCTGCATTTTGAATGGGTCTTTCGTCACAACGGGTTAGGCGAACATTCGAAAGTCTTATTCAACAGTGCATCTATTGCGAACTACAGCACTTCTCCTCAACAAGGAAATCTGTATAGCATGTCTTGTACCCCCGGTAGCGACATTATTGAAGACATCAATTTAGACAATGATATCAATCTAGTTAATGTCCCCCTTGGAGGCGGTCCCTTGACGCCACATGAGGGTGAAGGATTCGAGAACAATGCACCACCTATACCCATTAGCGAAAGCGAATGGGATTTGGTGCTCGGGGTATGCGAGAAAGCATCTATTATCGCTGAGGTCCCACCGATCTTAACATGTGATGGAGAGGAAAATGATGATGGTGAATGTTTATCTCCCTCAACATATCCGCCAACGCCATATTGTGATGAAGACTTGGGATACGAATATAATTCTCTAACTTTTAATTGTGAGAAAACATCCATAGTAGAAGAAACGCCTGAGTCATATACATGCCATGATTCTACTCATGTTTTATACGATGGAATGTGCCAATACACGGAAGGCACCTTACCAGAAGGTGAGGGTTGCAATGAAGGGTATGAATACGATGAAGATACATCTAGCTGTAAAATTTATCAGGTAATAACTGATCAAGCAGTGCTGTGTGAAGACGATGAAGAGCAACGATTCAATCAATGCTATGAACGTGAATACATAGACCCCATATTTGATTGCCCAACTAACTCTGTTGAGATAAGTGAAGGTCTGTGTCAAGGAACGTACATTGACAGGCAACCACCAAGTGTTAGCTGTGATGCTGGTGAAGTTGTTGGTCAGAATTGTGTTGAGACTGATATTCACGAGGCTGTAGTAAGTTGCAGCGATAGCTCCTACGAAGTACTCAATAATGTGTGCTATAAGGATGTTATATTATCTAGTACTCCTCCAAGCCTTACTTGCTTACCGAACCATACGCTTGAAACAGACGGATTGTGTCACTTTGAGAGTATATCTGCTCCCTCTGTAGAATGTCCTGACATCGATTACTCCTACAATAACCTGACTAATATGTGTGAGAAAATTGATACACAAAACTATCACCCTGATCTTGGTTGTCCAACGGATGATTTGGGATGGGTTTCGGCATCATCTACAATGTGTGAAAGGGTTACGTCGTCAGTACCAGTTATTAGACAGTGTGAAGATCCAGCTGCTGATGATACTGGGGAGCAATGTCGATTTGAAGATGTCGAAACACACGAACCAGGTTTTTGTGCATCACCTTACTCTTTAGAAGATGGACAGTGCAAATTCTATGAATATGAACAACCTATCATTGCATGCCCTGATATCGATAATGTTTATCAAACGGCCAATGGGTGCATGGAAGTCATAAGAACTACACAAGCACCAGTGACCGATTGCTAGCTGCCTGATTAAGAGGACGCAGGTTCGGCTTGTGTCCTCTTATCTAAGTACTACAATAAAAATGTTTTTTTGTGTCTTTTGACACTCCAGAGTTGGATTCTCTTTAAACTATTCCGGCTGTTTTTGAACAGTGTCAGGCTTTTGCCTTTAAACCCTAAACCGCTTTGGTTCAGGTCATGTTTTACATGATTACCTTCCTCACTGGGTGAAATTTTGCTTAGCCAAGATTTTTGTCCAGCGATTTAACTCACCCTAAAACATATCGTCAGCTTTCGCGTTCTGCTAGCAGTTCGCTTTTGGCTATGCGTTTTTGGTACCAAACTTTACCCCCCAACTTTCGGGAGACTCTTTGTACTCCTATTGGGGTTCATTTGTGTCTCTCGATGTTATCTATTTGGAGATACTAATGGCTAAATCTAACTATGGTCGCGCCTTTCTTAAGTTAACAAAGCAGTCTCGAGAAGAATTGTTAAAGCATTACCCACCTAGGTTTTCTCAGGTGCTTGCTGAACATATAACTCTGGAGTATGGAAACTTATCAGATAC
>NZ_JACSOE010000112.1:0-8521 GCF_014349115.1 Alteromonas sp. BZK5
ATGAAAGCATCTAGACGAGTTTAAGTAGTAACCAACAATTTACCGGATTTATTTCCGGGGATTACTCCTGCTCGCATGTAAAAAGTTGGCGAACAAAGGCCGTCAATAGCCAAAATATAGACCTTAAAACATGAAATAAACTGTATTTAAGTGTCTGATTGAGCAATGCAATCACATTGAATACCTAAACATTTAATAAGGAGACTCCAACAAAGCTTTGTTAGACGAACTTGGTGCCATTCATGATAATTGTAGAACATTCATATAATTTGAGTTCCAGTGAAAAAGAAAACAATACAAATGTCATTACATTAGATAACTGTTAGAGAGAGATAGAGATTGTTAGAGGGGCTTTGCCCCTCACATAAAAACTATATCCTATATTTTTAAGTCAAAAATTAAACTTCAATTCCTGACAATGGGGGCCTATGGCTACCAGAAAGCTTTTTTTTAATTAGAGAGCAAGGATTGTTAGGTTCAATTGCAAAAACGGCATCAGCTGCTTTACAGACACACTCCGTGAAAGAAATACTGGGCATAGTGATATGCATTTTCTAATCAGTAGCAAAAAATAACGAAGCGTTAATACATTTAGAAGAGACATTTCAACGGGGTCTCTCATGAAAATACTTGCTTTGTACAAGAACTCAGATCTTCAAATGAAAGGAGCTAAAGCTTTAGCGAGGTATAAACCTACAAGTTCACTGCATGACGGTTTGCCATCTTTAATAATCAATGTTCCGTCAACATCTACTGAAATTCTAAAGATCATTCAGGAACTAAAAAAAACGAGTAAACCATTCTTAATAGACAAGAATTATAAAAATGAAGGAAAAGAAGACAAAAATCATGCTGATGTAAAAATGAGTATAAGTTAACTCAATGTTAGGTACCACTGTGAGACTAGATAAAGCGACATTCGATAAACTTCCTCAAAGAATGAGAGCGTCACTAGTAAGAAAATATCCTGAAGAAACACGTCGATTTCTAACGAAAGAACAGTCCAGAATCAAATGTAGTAAAAAAGTATCTGATGACGTCAAGTATTCGCCTTGGCCGACTAAGAATCCTGCTCATAAACTTCATCAGCAACTCGTGGAGAACTTTGGGGATTATTTTCGTCATCCTGGTGGAAATATTATCCATGAAGTCTTACTAGAGAATGCACCAAAAAAATGGCGATACGACCACTGTTTTGTCACTGCTCGAATACTTATCGAATTTAATGGATGGCAGAATCACCATCTGCTACATGCCTTTCAAAATGACCACGAAAAGAGGGCCTTTGCACTTACACAAGGCTTTGTCGTCTACGACGTAACAAACAAAATGGTTAGGGAAACCCCAGATCTAATAACTAAGCAGCTTAAGTTGATCGCCTCACAAAGAAGAGAATATCACGACGTCGTAGAAAGGGTGGGGAACTCATACTGCAAAATCATTAGCTAAAGCACAAAGTGCAATTATTGACGCTATATGATTTTTCACCGACAAAAAAATGGCATTTTTTTGCCGTTTATACACTGTTTTACTGATCACACATTCATCGAGAAACAAAGTTGAAAGTATTTTAAACGTTTTTTAGAAACACTAAAAACCATTTGGATAAAGGCTTTCCGGTGAGTTTTGTTCATGTCAGAGACGCTTTGGATGGTGATTGGTTTCTATACAGTTAGTTTTAGGTATGAGGCTTGCAAAGTGTGCAAGACAACAAGTTGAAAATTAAAAAGGAGAAAAACAAATGAAAAAATCTACGAAAGTAATGACGTCGATTATTTTAGCAGCATGTGTCTCAATGCCCGTTGCTGCAAAGACCGGTGAAGAAGAGAAAGTGGTAACCTCGGTTTTAAGTTACTTAACTTCACTATTTTCACCGGCTCCAGAAGTTAGGGTGGTAAGGCCTAACAAAACTAAATTTTAAGTGCTTTAGATGGATCATATGTCATTGTGGGCCCAGCACCTAGAGCATCGGGCCTCCTTTGATCTAATATAGCTCTATATCCAATTAAAAAGGTAATAAATGCGTCAACTACTAAAAGTACGCCATCGTAAACTTCCATCGCATTAATATGATCATTTGCTTTAAATAATTCTGAGATGTACTGGTCGTGAGGAAGGTTGTACATCAATCCGTAGACAGTACAGTATGAAGCGAAAATAAAATCAGCATAAATCCAGAAAGTGACATAGCCGGTAAAGACAATCGATAAGTTAGTCGAGCTGATTGGGCCAACAATTCTATCCGCAACCTCGTTTTTCACTCCAAGACGCTCACAAATATCCAGGGTTTTGGCTTGTAAATGATTAAAAAATACAACACCTGCATATAAAGGGATGGATGCTACAAAAAAGCTCCATATTTTTACATAGATGTTGTTACCCGCGAAATGTAGGAAAGTGTAAAATGTTAAATGGCAAAGAATAATCGATACGCCAAGAACGATGCAAAAACGTCGGTTTACCGAGCCTCGCATAAAAATTCCAGCGAAAAAGAATACAAACAAGTTAGCGTAAAAAACTACAAACTCTGTGATTGAGGATGCACTAAAGTCAGAAAGTGCGGGACCAGTAGTAAAAAGTATTACACTGAGAATTACCAATGCAACGACTCTAAGTGGTATGTCTAATGTGTACATAATATCCCTATTAACTTTTTAAAAGTCTCAAAAATAAGTCTTTAATGGCTGTAGCTATGGATTCGTTATCTTTTTCTTCGTCTAGTATGAACCCAGTTTTCTTGACATATACTTTGCGCATGATGCGCATGAGTCTAACCTCCTTGTCCATGGTTATTTTAGTTTTCCCTGCTTCAAGATACTGATATGACCTTAACGACATGCCGACAGAATCGGCTACTTCTTCTTGCGATAGGTCAAAAGCCATTCTTCGCTTCTTTATTAGATTAGCGAGTGCTTGATTACCACGCTCCATTTTGATGTTCCCTCTCATCTCTCACTCGACAAAGTACAAAATATAAACACACTATTCAACGCAATAAAACTGCGTTTTGACTCAATTTTTATTGCGCTAGAATTAAAATATAGAACTAAAAGGAAATTTTATCTCAGAAAGAGGGAGTTATAGGATGTCTCTTGACGAATTATGTATACAGGTTCCCGGTGGAACAATCACGGTACCGGCAAAGAAATTTGAATTTTGTGAACTTTTCGCAGTAGTAATGCCAAAATTTGGTGTCTTTGGTGTTACACATATAGCTAGTGGATGTTCTCTTATACTAGGATTAGAAAGAGAAAAAAATGCAGAAGAACACTTGTTAAAACTTCACAAAGCTTCTATCGAGGCAGGTATACCTGCTGATGCCGACACTGAGACATTTATGAAAAAAGTAAAGGTCTCAGGAAAGCTAAAATCTCTAGATAACCTGACTTTTAACGAATACTGTTCGATTTATAGAAATCGTTACTATGTTAATGAATTTCCTTGGGAATTAGGTAACGACAGTCCACATGTTCGAGTGAATAAATTAATAAGAGAGTTGACTGCTATACACTCTAAAGAATGCGCTTGAATTTCATCATGACGCCATCACGCCATTGTGTTAGTTCTCATTACATAATAAATGGCGATAACATGGTTTAGGTTTACGCTCTCAATAGTTACCCAATAGTGACTTTTCTGAAATTTGTTAGTAAACTTGAGGCGTGAAAAAGATGAAAAAAAATATCCCCTCCCAAGACGTTGACCTAAGTAACGTCGAATTTGATCGCGACGGAATCGTGAGGATGGCTCTTGACCGCAAGGAAACACAGCGGAAACTTTGGAAGTCGATGCAGCAATTCGCTGACATACCTGTTACTCGCAAAGCTTAATAACCCGATACTCCCTTCACAGGAAAATTGCTTATGACTGCAATATTTTTGGCGGCAGTGTTAGCTATTGGTTATCACTACGAGTCTCACCATCCTTTAAATAGGCTTCATATCGTCAGACAAACAGGTTACAACCTCTACTTTAGAGTGGGAATTAGAGGCTTCCAAATGGCTCTGTACGGTCTCTTGCCCAGTCTGTGTTTAGTTTTCTTAAGCGCAATTATTAACGGAACTAATGCTCTACCTCTCTATACTGACAAAAATTACAATGACTTTTTTTTGACAGCATTACTCTGTTTCGACGCTTTATTTGCTTTATTAATCATGAAAATAAAGCTATTTAGCATTTTAAGACGTTACAAGGGGATAGTTGTTGAAGGGTATGGGAGTATTAAACATCATCAAAATTTACCTGAGAAACAAGCGCTATATAAGAGCATAATGAGGGTTGCCACAGAGTCAGAGCGTCTAATTATAGAATCAGCTCGTGACCTCATCCCAATGCGCATTATTCTGCAAAGTGGAAAAGTATATATCGGTTACCCCCAACAACCTGACCTTGAAGATGGTGAGATTACCCAGCTAAAGATGTTGCCAATACTTTCAGGCTACCTGACAAAAAAACAAAAAATGGTAATCAGCCGCAATTACTATAAGCATTATCAACTCTGTTATGACGATGAAACTGGTGAGCTAGACGATAACGAAGATTCGGGTCATGATCACATTACACGTTTTAATATCATCATTCCTATCTCTGACATCAAAGTTTATTCTTTATTCAGTAAAGAGGCTTTTGAAGCAATTGAGAGCAATACCGAACTCTAATTGCTTTTGAGGAAGTTCGGGTTGGGTGACGGTGACTCTCAGACACAAGTTTTTATGATGCTGTCATGAAACAAATAGCTAATTGGCACATAGTAGCCCGACTACAAAACAATGATTAACTGATTCCATATAAAATCTTATTTGGAATAGCTCATGCAGCTCAGTTTATTTGCTACACAGTGCGCAAAGAAAAAGCGCAAAGTGCCTTCATATTCTCAATTTGACTGGAATAGAAAACTTAATTTTCTCTCTCAGACAGCAGTGCAATCTGATCTTGTGAGCGAGGTGTTGCCAGGATCCATTGTTGAAACTTACAAGTCTGGGTCCAGTAGTAAAACTGATTTACTAGGCTATATGTCGGCAGGTGCCAACATTGGTGTTTGTGCAATAGATGCCTCTAAGCCGGTACTTTTGCTTATTGCCCAATATGTTTCAGCGGGTGGAAAAGCGTTCATAGATAGCGGTGCGTTCAGAAATTTCAAAGCACGTATTCAAGATGAAACGTTTCCTCCTTTAGACTTTGATAAGGTGTTTCAATGCTATGACACCGTCATTGAGGCTTCAGAAGATATCAGAACACTGATACTCGTTGCTCCGGACGAAGTTGGTGAGCAGGATAAAAGCTTTCAGTTGCTTTGTAGATATCAAAAAGACGTTAAGGCTCTGCATGACAGAGGCGCGCAGATAATGGTCCCACTGCAAAAGGGTAGGCTATCCCTTACCGAACATTACCACCGCTGTCGTAAACTGCTGGGGTTTGATTTTATTTGTGGGCTTCCATCAAACGCCAAAGCCGTGAGCAGTCATGAGATTAATCAGTTCCTCATTGATGTGTCTCCAACAAGCGTTCACTTTCTCGGTACTGCCGAGTCAGGACTTGTGCATGAGGCAAAATTTAAGAGCCCAGATACACATTTTACCTGTGACGCGACTCTCATTCGAAAGCATATAGGTCAAAATAGATTATTGACAGAAATGCAGTCACAAATTGTTGACGATGCATTATGCTGCGCCCTTCACGGTAATGGCCATTCACGTGTTAGTGATTCGGCTAGTTGGGATGAAACCGAAGTACTCGGTGATCTTACGGGCTTTATTGACGCCATGAATAAAAACACGGTAAGACGCTTCGCTCTGGCCTTATCTACTAGTTATAGAGAGGTTATTTCGTGTGAAGATAATGACGAGTTATGGTCTCATTTGGATGAAAGAAACCACGGGTACGCTCATCATTATGTAATGTCTTTTGTTGCAAAGGAGTGTGCTAGACACATCAGTCCACAAGTACGAAAATCAGTAGTACAAGAGCTTGCTTCGTTGAATATTATTTAATAAAGAGACACCTGAAACCTGTATTTACCCCCTCATACACCGGGATGTCGTGCCAGCGAAGTGGTCAACACTCATTCTTTCGACTTTTGTCGTTCCCTAGCAACAGTTTAAATCTATTCAACTAGGCCTCGCAAAGCGAGGGCCTGGCGCTAAGATGTATGCATCCTGCCATCATTAGCGCGATGCTCTCAGTGCAGGCACTTCCTATTTATTATTCGCATCCATGCGATTACAATCGTTCGTCTTTGACGCCGGATTGTAACTTTTATCGTTCGCCAGGGCGAACAAGTTAATAGCTACGGAGACGTAATGGAATACCATGGTTAATTCTCCCAGTATGCAATACGCCACCATCTACATAGCGGGTGAAGATGTAATCAAAGCAAAAGTAGCCCAGCAATAATTGTCTGATATCGTCATTAGCAATGAGCTAATGACGAAGGACAATAGAATGAAACCATATTTAAAATCCGTATATCTCAACGTTGGCTGGCAGGGAGAAGTTAACGTGGTACCTGAAACCTTATACGTGGACATCAACGAAGGCCTACGTAAAAGAATACTCGCGCTAGCCCACATAAGGAAACAGGTTGATGCAGAAAGTATTTCAATTCTCGTTCCTGACGCCATATGGAGTGAGTTCGACGTCACTCTGCCAGAACAGGCCTCAGAAAAATTGAAAAGGGGGAATGTAAAGGAATCACTCATACAACATGCAATAAAGACCTGCACCACTCAGTTAATTATATATGACGAAGGGTTTTCATTTACAGCAATAGAAGATGATGCGGATAGTGAAGGGACGTTCTCAACAACAGAAATACCATTTGTTGAATTGCTAAACAACAATCCACTTAGGTCTACGCTTAAATATGATTTGCTTTATCAGCTCAGAAATATGGCTAAGTATGTTAATCAGGCTTGGACTGAAAAAGGGTCGATTGATTGGCAAGAAGCAGAAGACTTAATCAATCTAACAAAAAGTAACGTACAGGAGACGTTAAGTTATTTTCCTAGAATAGCTTTGATGCTTGAGCATGCTCTATATGAGGAAGATTGGGATATTGAGCTAGTGGGCCAGTGGCCGAACGATATCGGCACCGACATTACGGCATATCTTCAAACGGTTCCTCATTTGTAATTAATAAAAATGGTAGTGCCGCCAGAATCTAGGGGCGTCATGGTTCAAAAGTAGCAAAGTTTTAAATCCCGTTTACTGTTGCTTCCGAATTCGATAGAAGAGGCCGCATATTTGTGATGACCGTTAATAACCTTAAAAATGACAATGAAGAAATTCTTGATCATCAAACACCAGTGAAAGCATTTGCGTTTTTGTGGGCGCGCGAGAACGCCATGTTAACTGCAATGGCAATTTGCGAAGAGTTAGCCTTAAAAGTTGAATCTGAGATTGAATATCAGGTCGAGGAGACAGCTGCTGGTGGTTTTGTCTTTGATAAATGGCATATTGCCATCGACACCCTTCATTAAAGTGGCGAAGGCGTAGAGTAGGGGTATCGTGAAGATATCTTTTTAGAGGGGCTTCATACCATGATTGATTTTCGAAAATATCACCAAGCTCATGAGATGCTGATTAATCTTCAGCGTGGATTATTGAGTGCCGAAAGCATCGTAGGCAACGACTTTGACGATCCGCGTAGAAGTGCCGTTAGCTATTTGGCAGGTAAGATACTTCGCGCACGAGATGGAGAAACGAACATTTCCGTGCTTCTAGGTCGGTATGGGCAACCTTTTCTATCTCAAGAGAGTGCAGAGCGCAGCAAAAGTTATCGCCTACTCAAGAAGGGTGAAATGGTTCTGGGGGACATGGTAAAGATAAAATCGTTCACCGTGAAGTTCGTTATGGAAATCGGTGGCTTTGCCATTGTCGTCAAGTATGAAAATACGCAGCATAAAGCGGATGCGGCTTAATACACTTCAGTGTATGAACACTGTCGCTAATTAAGGAACAATATGCAAAACGCAGCAAAAACGTTAACGAGGCAACAGCTAGAAACATTGTGTAGCGAGCAACAAAATACCATTTTGATGTTGCGACGTAAGATTAGCCGACTGGAAGGTGTTGCCGACACTAAAAGGCGCAGGTGGTCGACTAAAGATCTTGGCCTGATTACATCCATGTTCGCCCAAGGGGCGAGTGTCAGCGATGTTGCACTTTTCTTCGGCGTCGAAATGAATGCCATCTATTCAATATGTCAAAGAAAAGGGATCCGCATCAGAACATTGCAGCACCGTGCCAGGCAAAATGGTCAACATGACGACGTACCATTGAAGCTAGTGTCTAACGCTTAATACTTCCATTGAAGGTGAAATGAAAAACTAATACACTCTTTAATGCCTTCTCCAAAGGGCATTCGCCACGCTTGAACTGTAGGGGTACAGTGATGTGGCGTCTTATCCCCATTTTTTAGTCATATTCATATTTCCAAAATACTGTTTCTTCCGCTACCCATTATTGACGCTGTAACAGATATTAAAGACTCTGGCCGGGCTCTTGAACAGAAAAATGCGGC
>NZ_JACSOE010000113.1:0-8192 GCF_014349115.1 Alteromonas sp. BZK5
TGGAGAAAGAGATCCTAAAAAAGGCGACGGTCTTCTTTGCCAAAGAAACCAAGTGAAATACGGTTTCATTACCCAACATAAGAAGACCTGGCCGATTAGCCTGATGTGCCAAGTTCTGGGAGTCAGTCGCCATAACTATTACAGTGCCGTGCGACGAAACGAACAACTTGAACCAGACCCTCAACATGATGAGCTAATCGAATGGGTACAGAAGATAGCAGATGCCAGTGACTTTACCTATGGCGTAAGGCGAATGAAACGCGCGCTGAATTCGCTTGGTTATCCGGTTGGAAAACAGCGTACGAGAGCCTTGATGAAAGAAGCCGACGTGAGCGTTAGACGGCGTAGAAAATACAAAGTAACGACCAACAGCAACCATCAGCAACCTGTATTCGATAACGTGCTGTCACGCGACTTTGATGCGCAAAAACCAGACCAGGCGTATGTCTCTGACATTACTTATATCTGGACGCAGGAAGGCTGGCTGTATCTGGCCGTTGTCATTGATCTGTTCTCACGCAAAGTCGTGGGTTGGAGTATGTCTTCACGGATGAATGCTCAGCTTGTGTGTGATGCCTTAACAATGGCTTTATGGCAACGTAAACCCAAGGCTGGCCTGATACATCATTCGGATCGTGGTTCGCAATATGCGAGCCGACAATTTAGACAGCTACTGGCACTGTACAAGGTAACAGGTAGCATGAGCAGGAAAGGCGATTGTTGGGACAATGCCGTTGTAGAGAGCTTCTTCGGCACATTAAAACAAGAGCGAGTGCAATGGCGTCATTACCAGAGCCGTCATGAAGCTCAGCAAGATATCCTGCAATACATCACTATGTTTTATAACAGCCAAAGAATGCACTCATACCTGGATTACAAAAGTCCAAACCAATATGAAGCTGACATGGCTAACTTAGGAAAAGCTGCTTAACTGGGTTGTGTGAATTTGCTTGACCACGTCATTATTCGTGTATCATTATGATAGAAAAATGATAATAATAAAATTAGTGAGTTAATACTTTCTATGACAACATCAACTAATAATGAACCTAAAACTATATTCAGTTGGGCGAGTGCCATTGCGTTAGCATTAGAGTCTGACGGGATAGACAGCCAAGCTTTGTTTAAAAAAGCTGGCGTTGATTTAGTTACGTCATCAGAGCCAAGTTACCGTATTGAAACCGTTAAAATTACGGAAATTTTTAGGCTGGCAGTAGAAGCAACGGGCATAACAGGTTTTGGGTTGTTAGCTGGTAAAAACTTTCATCCTGGCAGCTTTCACGCGTTTGGTTATTCGTTATATGCGAGTAACAATTTAAATGACTTTTGCCAACGCATAGTACGCTATTTCCGCTTACTTAGTGATAACGGCATTCATACGTTAACTGAAACAAAAGATGATTATGTGTTGGATATTGAAATTATCAATACAGTAACTTGTGATGAAACTATTGAAGGCTGGTTAATGGCTATTGTTCAAATGTGTCGACATATTTTCCGCCTTAACTTTAACCCTTTAAAAGTTCAACTCGTAAGGGAAAAACCAGAAATTGGGGCAGAGTTATTTGAGCAGTCATTTAAATGCCCTGTTGAGTTTTCTTCCAAATTAAACGCGATACATTTTGCTAAAGAAGATATGTTTGTTCAACTGCCTGCAGCAAGTTCTGAATTGGCGCGAGTGAACGATGAAATTGTTATTCAGCATTTAGCACGTTTAGATCGCTCTGATATTGTACGCCAAGTTGAAACTAAAATTATTGAGCTATTGCCTACTGGGGAATGTAATAAAGAGCGTATTGCTTCATTATTAAATATGAGCCCGAGGAATATGCATGGCAAACTAGAACAACGCGATACTAGTTACCAAGAAATTTTAGACGACTTACGCTCACAATTAGCAATTCAATATATTGAGCAAGACTCAATGAGTATTAGTCAAATTACCTATCAACTAGGCTTTACTGATACTAGTAACTTTTCTCGTGCATTTCGTCGTTGGACGGGGCACTCACCAAGTGAATATCGAAAAGCTAAAGCTGAAAATTAAACAAATATAGTATGGGCTTTCGTTTGGAGCCCATACTTAAACTTCCAATTTTCTAAACTTGTTTATTTTAAAATCTCACTCTAATATATTGAATTTTAAACTGTTTATTGTTTTTCTAAATATACCTTCCTAACTATTCCCATACTTTTTTCCTAAACCCATACTTTTGGCTGGTTTTTTTTGCGTTTTTATTTTTTAGAGTAGAACCATCTCAAGACTTAGCGTGTTTATGGCTAACAAAATAAAAATTAGGAATTAGTGATGAGTGAAGCAAACTTACTTTTTGAAAACCGAGATGGTATTGCCTGGTTAACATTAAACCGCCCGAAAGGAATGAATGCAATCAATGGTGAAATCATTGAACTTTATGAAAAGTATATTCCTGAAATAGCTAATAATGATGAAATTAGAGCCGTTGTTATTACTGGCACTGGTGCTGCTTTTTGTGCAGGGGCAGACTTAAAAGAAGTATTGGCATCACAAAAGCTACCTCCTGGAGAGAAAGACTTTTTAGATCGATTATGTGAAAACGTATTTAATCCACTACGTGACTTTCCAAAGCCAGTAATTGCAGCGTTAAATGGTATTACTATGGCGGGCGGTCTAGAAACAGCTATGTGTGCAGATATAGTGGTGGCTGCTGAAAGTGCAGTCATTGGTGATGCTCACGCGAACTTTGGCGTATACCCTGGCGCTGGAGGGGCAGCCTTATTACCTCGAATTATCCCTCACAATGTAGCTAAGTATTTATTGTTTACTGGTGAAACTTTATCTGCACAAGAAATGAAAACATATGGCTTTGTTAACGTAGTTACAAATGATGATGAGCTACAAGATAAAACACAAAAACTTGCACTCAAAATTGCCTCAAAAAGCCCAATTGCACTTCGTCGTATGAAAGAAGTGGCTAATCAAGCTTTAGATAAATCGAGAGATGCAGCATTAGAGCATGAGCAAGTATTGTTAAGAAAGCATATGCGTTCATACGACTTTACCGAAGGCTTAACTGCGTTTTCTGAAAAACGTAAACCGCAATTTATCGGCAAATAGCAAGAGTTGCTTAATTAAGCTAATAATAGGAACCAAGAACATGAGTAATATTTATATCGCAGGTGTTGGCATGACTAAGTTTGGTCGACACATCGAACGTACATTAGAAAGTTTGACTGGCGAAGCAATTGAAAAAGCACTTGCTGATGCTGGTTGTGATAAAGACGAAATTGGAACGGCATTTTTCACTGGCTGTACTCAAGGCCATTTACATGGTCAGGGTATGGTACCCGGACAAGTTTACTTAAGTAAAAATGGTATTGAAGGTATCCCTATCTTTAATGTTGAGAATGCTTGTGCTTCAGGTAGTTCAGGTTTTTATCTAGCCAACCAAATGCTTAAATCAGGTGCATGTGATATTGCACTAGTTGTTGGCGCAGAGAAGATGAATGTAGCCGACAAAGCTAAGATGTTCTCTGTATTTGATGGTGCATGGGATGTGAGCAATCCAGAGCAAAACCTTAAAACTTTATTAAAGCCTGCTGAAGGTTTTGAAGTGCCACCAGGTACAACCTCAGAGCGCCCTTATAGTGTGTTTATGGATGTATATGCAGCTTTTTGTCGTAACCATATGAAAACATTTGGTACAACTCAAAGACAAATAGCGGCAGTGAGCGCTAAGAACCACCAGCACTCAGTTCATAATGAATTGTCGCAATTTAGAGACCCTTATACGATTGATGAAGTAATGGCAGCTCCACCAATTACTTACCCTTTAACTTTACCTATGTGTGCACCTATTTCAGACGGTGCGGCAGCGGTTGTGGTTTGTAATGAAGAAGGGCTGAAAAAATTAAATGCCGAAAAGCGCGCTGTTCGAGTACTTGCTGCTGTTATTCGCAGCGCTACTAGCCGACCAGCTGATCAGTGGGATCAGCACTGTGAGCATTTAGCGGCAAAAGAAGCCTATGAAATAGCGGGTGTTGGTCCACAAGATATGGACGTGGCTGAAGTTCATGATGCAACAGCAATGGGTGAAATTTTACATGCTGAAAACCTTGGTTTAGTTGGTTTTGGTGAAGCTGGACCAGCTGCAGAAAATGGTGACTTTACAATTGGAGGCCGCATTCCAATTAACCCATCAGGTGGCTTAGAGTCTAAAGGTCATCCGCTAGGTGCGACAGGGCTTGGTCAAATTCATGAGCTTGTTGTTCAACTTCGTGGTGAAGCCGGTGCTCGTCAGGTTGTTGGTGCTAAACATGCGGTACATGAAAACAGCGGTGGGTTAGTAGGTATTGAAGAAGGCGCTGTGTCAATTAACATTTTAGCAAAAGCTTAATTTTATTAAGTGGCTAGTATCGACCTTGTAAAAGATTAATGTAATGAGGAATAAATAATGAACTTCCAAATGACTGAAGAACAAGAAATGGCCGTTGAGTCGGTTCGTAAATTCGTACAAAACGAGATTGAACCAGAAATTAGAGCTCACGGTGAAAGCCACTTTAGCAAAGAACAATTGGTAAAGTGGAGCAGTAAATTATCTGAATTTGGCTATATCAGTGCTCCACACCCAGAAGAAAGTGGTGGCTATGGAATGGACTGGAAAACGCATCTTTTAATTTGGGAAGAAGTTGCGGTAGGTTCATTAGATCTCGCGCTTACTGGGTTAATTAACGTAGCAGGTATTGATTTGTTAATTAATAATGCTCCTCAACATATCATTGATGAGTATGTACCAGGTTTAATTTCGGGTGAGAAGTTTATTTCTATTGGTATTTCTGAACCAGATGTGGGTTCAGATGTAGCTGCTGTTAAAACTCGTGCGGTAAAAGATGGCGATGAGTGGGTTATTAATGGCGAAAAAACTTGGATTTCAAATGGCGAACATATGGATATATTCGTTTGTACCTGTAAAACAGGCGAAGGTGAATTAACGCATATTGCTATTCCTGCCGACACACCAGGTTTAGAAGTTAAGGGAATTGAAAAAATGGCGTTAAACAGCCAGTCAACTTCTCAAATTTTCCTTGCTGATGTTCGTGTGCCTGTAGCGAATACGGTTGGCAAAGAAGGTGATGGATTAAAAAATACATTGGTAACGTTTGAACGTGCTCGTTGTCATATGGCGGCTTGGGGTTATTCAATTGCTCGTCGTGCGCTGGAAGAATCTGTTAAATATAGTCAAGAGCGTACACAGCATGGCAAACAGATTGCGGGTCACCAGCTAATTGCACTTAAAATTGCTAAAATGGCAACTGAAATTGATGCGGCTCGACTATTAACTTTACGTGCTGCTGACATGATTGATAATGGTATTCGTTGTGACAAAGAGTGCTCAATGGCGAAATGGTACGGTACTGAAATAGCGGTTACTGCTTGTCGTGATGCTGTGCAAATACACGGTGGTAATGGTGTTACTAAAGAATTTATTGTTGAACGTTTAGCTCGTGAAGCGATTGTTGGACCAATTCCTGATGGGACTACAGAAATTCAGCAGTTGTTAATTGCTCGCTTGTTAACAGGTATTCAAGCATTTAAATAATTCTATCGTTGGTTACTGCAAGTTAACCAGCATGTGTATAAAAATTTGAGAGAAAGTTCATGAATTTGCAAGATAAAGTTGTTGTTATAACAGGTGGCGCTTCTGGCTTAGGTAAAGCGACAGCAGAATATTTAGTAGCAGAAAAGGGCGCTAAAGTTGCCTTGTTTGACCTAAATGAAGACGCAGGCAATGCGACCGTGGCTGAGCTTGGGGAAGATAAGGCTATCTTTTGCCAAACTGATGTAACAAGTGAAGAAAGTATAGATGCTGCGATTGCTGCTGTAATGGATAAGTTCGGTGCAATTCACGGTGACGTTAATGCGGCTGGTATTCCACTACCGTGTAAAATTTTAGATAAAGAAGGTATTGCTTCAAGCCTAAAAAAATACGCTACGGTAATTAACGTTAATTTATGTGGTGTATTTAATGTGATGGCTAAATGTGCTGAACAAATGGCAAAGAATGAGCCAGACGAAAAAGGTGAACGAGGAGTGATTATAAACATTTCATCGGGGGCAGCTTTTGAAGGGCAAATTGGTCAAAGTGCATATTCAGGTTCAAAAGCCGGAGTTAATGGTATGAATATTCCAGCTGCACGAGAATTAGCCCGTTACGGTATTCGTGTAAATTCAATTGCACCAGGTTTATTTGGTACGCCTATGGTTAAGTCGCTAGGTGAAAAAGTGGTTAATTCACTTGTAGAAATGTGTGAAGCGCCTAAACGTATGGGTGAAATGGAAGAGTTTGCACATACTTGTTCTTTCTTATTTGAAAATGGCTATATGAATGGTCGTATTGTCCGATTAGATGGCGCTACAGTGATGCAAGCTAAGTAAGTTCTTAATAAGTTATTAAAGCACCTTTAAGGTGCTTTTATACCAATTGCATTAAATATTTAGTCAGTTCAGAGCTGTGTCAGGGGAGTTAGAACAAAGCAAATTGATGCAGGTGTAGCATTCTCCACTAAAGCAATTTGTAAAGTTATTACTCTCCTGACAAGCTCCCGAAGGGCGAGTTTAAAAGGCTTATATGCTTGCGTTATTGATTTTGATAAGGGAATAACCATTACCTGCAACCAATGCCTTGCCTCTAAGCCTTTTAACTCTCGCTGAATGATCAAATATTTAATTTAATTGGTATTATAACGTGGAGAAAATGAAATGGGACCACTAAACGGTATAAAAGTTGTTGAGTTGGCTGGCTTAGGGCCATGTCCGGCAGCTGGTATGATACTAGCTGACTTTGGGGCTGAGGTTATTTTAATTGAACGTAAAACGGCTAACCCTAACGCTGGTATTGATTTAGATAGCAATAAAGATGCTTCATTTTTTAAGCGTGGTAAAAAGTCGATTGCACTAGACTTAAAAAATCCTGATGATGTTGAAACAGTATTGAAGCTTGTTGAGCAATCAGACGTGTTAATTGAAGGGTTTCGCCCAGGCATTACTGAAAAGTTGGGGCTTGGACCGGAGGTTTGTCATCAGCGCAACCCAAAACTCGTATATGGTCGTATGACTGGTTGGGGGCAAACAGGACCTTTAGCAAAAAATGCTGGCCATGACATCAACTATGTATCAATTACTGGAGCCTTGCATTATGGCGGTTTACCTGACGATGCACCATATCCAACACCAACCTTAGTGGGCGATATTGGTGGTGGCACCTTACCATTGGTCATTGGTATAACTTCAGCGCTTTTATATGCACAAAACACTGGCCAAGGGCAGGTGATTGATGCAGCTATTTGTGACGGCACCATTTATAGCATGGGGTTGTTAACCAGTATTAGGGCGCAGGGGTTGCTACGTGAAGAAAAAGGGCAAGACTTTTTCGGCGCAGGATCTCATTGGTGCAATACTTATCAATGTGCTGACGGGAAATATGTTTCAGTTCAAGCGTTAGAGCCTAATTTTTATAAAGAATTAGTTACATTGTGTGGCTTTGCTGATGATGATGACTTTGCTCAGCAGAACAATAAAAAGTTGTGGCCTCAAGCAAGAGCAAAAATGGCGGCATTTTTTGCAAGTAAAACTCAAGCACAATGCAACGATATTTTAGAAGGAACTGATGCTTGTTATGCACCTGTTTTATCTATTCCAGAAGCAGCTGAGCATGAGCATATTAAGGCGCGTGGCTGTTATACAGGTGAAGGTCAATATTTACAGCCAACACCTGCGCCTAAGTTTAGTGTTAGCCAGCCTTGTATTGGTGAAATTCCTAACGTTGGGCAACATACAGCAGAAATTTTAAATTCGCTGAACAAGTAAATACGAATACTTAACCTCGCACTGGTAAGTGCATTTCTCCTCTGTAGGCTAATTGACTTGGAATGTCCTCGCTTTTAGCCTCTTTTTATTCCTTTTAAAATTCTACATCTTCTTGTATTTGTTCTTTTGTATTAAAAGATGCCTACTTTAGAGTAAATACTTAACTCTGAGCTATCCCCACGAATAGTAAAATAAAGTCAAAGAGTTAGGGAACATTCATGGCATTTGGTGATCAGATCTTTCGCCAAAAAAAAACCAACACAGAAAACACCATGAATGCACGCTCTATATTGAACAATCTTGTCTCTTTTGTCAGCCATAAAATGCATAAAACCCGCAAACAGGC
>NZ_JACSOE010000114.1:0-8150 GCF_014349115.1 Alteromonas sp. BZK5
AATAGATGCTGACCACATCATTCCTTTATCGTTTGCCCACAAAAACGGAGGCGCTGATTGGTCAAAGAGAAAGAAGCAACTTTTTGCCAATGACTTGCAAAATATCCTCATCGTGTCTGCTAAACTAAATCGCCAAAAATCAGACTCAGGCCCTGCCCATTGGATGCCGCCACTTCAAAGCTATCGGTGTGTTTATCTCACGGCTTTTGACGGCTTATTGGCAAAGTACCAACTAAATCATCCCCCAAAGGAATATCGTGTTGTAAATAGAATGCACAACGCTTGTAATCTTCCGGCTCCCTTCAAAACGGATAAGTAGCGAGGCTAGTTGATGGGTTTAAGATGGTTACATCTTTACCCATCAAGGAAATACGCCATGCTCTCTCAAACCCAGATCGCTGAAATAAATCACCGCCCAAGTGACTTTCTATTGTTAGAAATTCTTCCTGCAATGAAATGGAAGCTACCCGTGACGCTCAACGAGGCTGTTGGCGAAACCATTAATGTTTGCATAGTAGACTGTGAAACCACCGGCCTTGACGCCAAGCTTGACGAAATTATAGAGCTTGGGTTTGTATCAATGAGCGTTGATATATCTAATGGCAACATTGTCAACGTTGAGCGCATGGGAGCATATTACAATGAGCCAAAAGCGCCTATTGATGATGATATAACCCGAATTACTGGAATTACTGACAGTGATGTTAAAGGTCATACAATTAGCATGGATATTATCAGTTCTGTTTTTAAAGGCGCTGATCTTATTGTTGCACACAACGCAAAGTTCGACCGCAGCTTCATCGATAATCATATTAATGCTCTGGGTTATTCTGCCCTTTCAATCCCGTGGGCATGCTCAATTAAAGATGTAGACTGGCGAACACTTGGCTATGAGTCTAATGCATTGGGTTATCTGGCTTTCAAACAAGGTTATTTCTTCACAGCGCACCGAGCCTGTGAAGACTGTTTAGCGACCGCCTTTGTCCTTCATACAGAAAAAACAGCCCTGCAGCGTATCCTTAAAGCCTATAACACCCCTATTTCAGACTTGAGGGTTAACAGCCGTTTTGCAGCTAAAGATGCACTCAAAAAGCTTGGTTGCACATGGGATTCAGAAAGACGCCAATGGCATAAAGTTATAGTTGGTAACCAAGATGAAATCGACGGTGAGATCAAGTCACTAAAAACCGCTGACTCAGTGGGAAAAATCAGTGTTGATGTCTTAACTTGTTCACCTTTAACACGTTACGCCAGTGAATAAACAGAGCGTCTAATAAGCGTAAGCAATTATATGACTTGGGAGTTCAATATGGTACCCGTTAATAACTTAAAAGGTGCTGCTCTTGACTGGGCCGTGGCAGTGTGTGAAGCGAAGTGTATTGCATTTGACCCGATGGGGTTTAAGAACGGTGCTAATGCAGTTTTTTGGATTTGGGATGAACGAGACCCGAAAAAACCTATTTATCAGGTAATTGGTGCGGAGTATTCCCCCTCTACCATTTGGTCACAAGCTGGGCCCATTATAGAAAAACATAACATCTACCCTTCTTGCTATCATGGATGTGCCGCAGGAAACCCAAACAAATTCCAAGCGGGCACTGGTCTAGCGTGGTGTCGTGGAGAAACGCCTTTAATCGCTACTATGCGAGCATTGGTAAGGGGTAAGTTTGGTGACGAGATAGAATTACCAAAAGAGTTCCTGTCTCGATGAGCTAATCCGTTGGAAGTAAAAAATCAGTTTGTTAAAGAGCCCTGTAGTGCAGGGCTCCCTCTGGCCACTTTACTATGATAGTTAACAATTTCAGACGCAATTAAACATCAAGACCTGTTTAATGGGGTTCTTTGTCGCACACTTGACTTACAATTCACCTTGGGGAAACAGTGCATAGCAGCTTGTTACATACTGAACATTTAAGTCATAGCAACCAATATAGGTATTCCGAAAGAAATAAGTAGCATTGGTACGGACAAAAAAATCAAATTTTTCGTACTTATATCTTTACTTACTGAGTGATACGCAAAGTTGATTACACTCATTAATGACAACAATATTGCAAAAGCAATTAGTGGATAGACAACAAAGAAGTCTAATGCCAAATGGTCTATGTTTTTATTTACTAATGATTTAGCTAATGTGAGCGCTAAGCCGGAGATGGTTAAATTGCTTATAAAACTCATCAACACTTCGAAAGTAAATCCTTTAGGCTCTCCTGCATTAATAAAACTCTCGATTTTGGTCTCTGTTTCCTTTGTGAAATAGCTATCAGCTTTGTTATACGAAAATAGCCCTAGCCAAATAACTATAGTTTGCGCGAACACGATTTTCCATTCTTCAGTTATTTCTAACCCGCGATACAATATAACAAAAACAATGGTTACCAAAACCGCTGTAAAAACCAGCAAAAGTATTGGAATCAGTAATTTAAGTAGTTCTCTTGAGCCACTTCCCTTCTCGAACATATTTTCCCCTTTCTCAATAACTAAGCTTTTTGTGGCCGTTAACGAAACATACCCAGAATGTATTGGCGTATTATTCACTGCCTCCACGCTAAAAATCGTTTTCTTCAACAACGATTAATATCGAATTTCGTTAGTCTTCTCCGAACCTTACATTGATTCACTTTATAAGTTAAACAGTAATGCCAGGTCAATAAATACGTAGTGGAACACATACGGTAATATCTTCATGAAAAAGAAAACTTGAAACGGTTTTGCAGACTTTGCAGAAAACTATTATCCTTGCTGTGAAACGAACAGCCTTCAAATTAATAAAGGATTAGAATTTGAGTATCGGTTTCTTGTATTTTCCAATTGTTATGACTGTTTGAGTGACGTCGTCAATATTGGTCAGTTATCAACTTTGTATTCTAATGAAGAGGGTATAATGCAGCTAAGTGGTATAGAAGCATTCAAAGTCTATGGTGACCGCATAATGGCCACGACAACCCTGACTTTTTTCGTTGTTGGACTACTTCTTTCTGGGGCAAGTTTAACGCTGATAGAGATATTACGGTTCGCAAGTGGCTTTAGCATCCTGACATTTCTATTAACGACCCTCTATGCGTGTGTCTATCTACCTTTCAAACTACAAAGAGCTATCTAGCCATTTCTCCCTCCCCCCTAACTAGTCATCTGGTGAAATAAATACTTACAAGAATTAGGTGTTAATTTTCTTCGATTGGGCAATAAATAATACTCTTTAGCAAAACATCAAAGAGAAACACTATGAAAATTTTGACCATTGTTGGCGCCAATTTATGCATCTATATGGGTATTGCTGGATTAACTGCTACTGATAATCTCGTCGTGACGGGTGTAGCAATGGCTATCGGGTCCTACATAACTACAAAATTAATCTGGTGGTAGATAGTTACGGCTCCATCTATGCTTCACTCCTTGACATGGCTAAGCAAGTAACACTGCAGCGAGATATTTTTAGTGATGTAGGATTGTTTTTGCTTCTTGTCATGTTGCTGTACCTATTCGAGGCGTTGAGCTTTCGATTTGTGGTGGCCGGCGGCTTCGGCCGCAAGATAATCCGCATTTGTCTGGCACCTGGTGTTTTACTTCATGAATTAGCGCACTATGTATGTGCTGTTCTGAGTGGCTTCAGCAAAGTGAGGATGTATCTGCTTCCCAATAACACAGCTCCCAACGTTTTAGGGCATGTTGTTTATTCTTACAGGCCGAGTCTACTAAGCTCTATCGGCATTGTCTTAACTTCCCTCGCACCTCTTCCTATCGGCGCTTTGGCGTTAATCGGATTGCTCAAACTGATTAGCTATCTCAACGTGAGTGATGTGATGGCTGTACCGAGCCTATGGGATTTTAAAAGCTTCATTGAGTACATCAGCGTGGTTACCGCTGAGGTTATGGCAATTTCTTGGTGGAAAGGTGTGATGTGTGTGTACCTTTATATCGTCATCTCACTCACAATGATGCCAAGCTACCAAGACATTAAAGTCCTTCTTATACACGGTTTATTCGTAGCGGTTCTCGTAGCTATCTTATGTGTATTTGTCGCCATGACGCCGTATACGGTAATGCCAATTGTGCATCTTGGCTTGGTAATGTTAAACAAAGGCTTACAAGTTTGCGTCAGTGCTGCTTTTATTGGACTTGTGTGCGTTTTATTAATCAGCACGACTATGAGTATTTTGATGAGTGTGTTGAGCGCAGCCAGACGATAAGAGCGAGTTCGCTACTTCGGATATATTAATAAGAGGGATACTCCCATTGCGCAAAGCCAGTAAAGTAAAATTTTGCACTGTGTTATCCCGACCATTGGTGTGATTCTATTACCACCAGTAATGGGAGTTTTGGATGGGGTGGAGTGGACCAACATTAGTCGGTTATTTAATGCTTACGGCTTTCTGGATAGCAACACTCTGGATAATTGCCTGTTGCATATCTTACTTCCTCGAGCCAAAGAAGCTATAGCTAAATGACTCTAGTGCTAAAAAGGAAAACAGAACCTTTTTAAGTTAGCCTTAATCCGACGCCATAAGGATTAGTTTTCAAACGTTTTATATACCCACCGGCCCTTGTGTATATACTCAAATTTAGCATTGGTTTTATGCTCTTTGATACGACCGTTTACGGGAAAAATGGTCAGGCACGTTTGACAAAGACAGTGACCATCAAAGACTAACGTATTGGTATAAGCCGTATTAAGGTTTCCGCGAGCAAAATCACCGCATATAGTCTCACCGCATTGCTCGCATTCACCCATGATGTCTTCAACCAAAAAGCCATTGTCAAAAGTAAATGGAAGTTGAGAATGAAAGGTTGGCTCATTAATAAAACGTTCTTTCATCATTGCTAACTTAGACATAAGCACCTGCGGGTATGTGTTATCGATAGTAATAGATTACCAGTGAGACCGAGGTGCGCTATTATTTGAGTCTAAGGAATTATGCACCAGTGATGGCGTTTAAATGGTTATCAGGAAGAGCCTGAAAAGCTTGCCCTATTCATTGTTATTACTTTCAGTGTAGCACCCAAGTCTACCCAGCGCGGTGCCACAGCCGACAGCTACAAAAATACAAATTAAAAAAATCAGAACGTAGAAAGCCATAGATTCATTCCATTTCAAAGGAGAAAACGAAGTGTATTAGTTACTATCATAAGGCTTCTAAAACAGCGTTTCCCTTTTGAAAGATTTTTAACTAGTGAATAGCTTTTTCCTTATCGAAAGAAAAGAAAATCGATTTTTTTACAAAAGAGAAGTGCTTTGTAATTTGCGTAACATCTGACTTGGTGACGTCGTCACTATTGAGATCTATGATCAGCTCTAGTGAGAATGGAATCCCCTGACGCTTGATGCCTGAATCTACCAGCTCCCGAACGTCCTCAAGCAGCTTCCTCAGTCTTATTAGGTCACTTGTTTGTCGAATTGGTCGGACAATAAAACACGTCAAAAAGCCCTCCGACTGAACAGTGAAATCAAACTCCATTTTCACCCAACCTGTATCGATATACCTATTGGTATGCAGCACCCCCGGTCTTGTTGTCAATAAATACGTCTTGGCCTGTGATAGCAAATGCCTCATATCCTTTAACACCATAAACTGTTCCTGAGGTGCGGGTTTCATTTCACTCACTTTAATTTTTCCTTGTTAAGCAAACAACGACAATTGCTCACCCTGTATCGCCATAGCACGACGTAACTGCAGGGATTCATTAAGCAATGTGCAGTTAGGCTCCATCACGTCTTTCTGCAACATCTCTAAGACTGGATTAACATACTTTTGATATGCTTCACCCTCGCCTAGAAGCAGACCATGCCAACGAACTTGGTGGATCCAGTGTGATTTATCTGCCCGAAGGGCTTGATGCTGTGAAAATACAGAATTCAATTCTCGACGTGCATCACATATCGCGTCAACAACATCTTGAAGGTGTGCGGCCCCAGACTCAACTATCTCAGAAAGTTGTTCTGATTTTTTTAGGTACATGTAGATATCGTTTGGTACGAGTTCTGTCAATAGTTGTTTAACCGAAGACGCACCAGACATTAATTGCAAAGCGGTCTGCCCTGCTTGACGAGCGCGAACCACAGATTGAGATTCAGGGTTGATAACATCTACCCCCAAGTGATACTTCACTTCTTCTATCACAGCGCCAAGTGCCAATTTAAGTGTACTAAGCCGCTTTGAGGACAATTCCTCGGCGTATTTCGCCACAGTGCTGCTGTACTGTCCAGATTGGAGCAGGACGCGCTCTTCTCTGATGCGAGCACGATCTTTATTACGCAATTTACGCAACTCAAGAATGTACGAGGCTTTAAAGCTTCGGTATTCCTCCATGCTTTTAACCATAGGCTCAGCATCTATTTGAGCTAATGAATAAGATTGAAAGCGAAAAAATCCCAATTCTGCGAAAAGCTGTGTTCTACAAATCTTTTCTCTAAGTGTCGGAAAGTACGACTTATCTACCGCGATACCAGCACCTAAACATTCGTTGATAACCTGCCCAGCGCCAGAATAATAACGCACTCGTTTCACATCCAGAGTGCGGCGGCGCTTAATGCGAGACTCAACATGGCTATAGTAAATATCTAAGGCGCGCTGAACTCCACCACGGGATACCCAGTACTGATATTGCTGGTGGTCAAAATCAATCCGGCCAGACAATTCGTTCAAGGCTTTATCAATATTATCCACAGTAGGCATAGCCTTGCGTTGTTCTGTCGCAAAGTCTAACTCCCACTGACGGACATAGTTTTGATAAGACATACCCAACGTAGATTGATAGCGAGGGTTATAAAACGCTAGGCTCATCAAGCCTGCTTCAATTTTTTTGCTTCCATCCGCTTGCTTTATCGATACGCGTTTCCGTGATGTTTTCTCATATTTTTTCACACGTTCTGACTCAGAAGATAAGCGGTGCTTCGTGGCTTTAATGCGAACACCAGCAGGAACCTGCACGCGATTAAGCCCTGGGATAGCAGCTGACACAACTGCGGAGATGTGTAATTTGTTATTCAATTCAGCTTTTGAAACGGCCAGCCCCGGTAACGACGTAAGAAATTCCAATACCACTTTATTAGACGTCGTTCTTTCTGTGAGCTTATCGAGGGCAGCATCCAGCTGACGGGTAAAGACGTTACTCATTTCTTTATTCAAACGTCGCTCTAGACTGACGTTGCCCACTTTCAAGCCATCCACCTGCAAATCATCAATCGCGATATTAGATGTAACTTTTAGCTGGTCTAAGTCAAAGAGACATGACGCTATCGCTTTAACCGGAGCATTCGTTAGGTATGCATCTTCAAGAAACGGGTTAAAATCCGCTTCTAGCACATCTGTCTCGTCAAATGGGCGAACCCAAAAATCTGAGAGCTTGGTATTACTTTGCACAAATTTTTGTACGTCTAAATCTGCTTTTAACAGAGGGTGAAAGCGAGCTTGCGGTGTCGCAGATTCTTCGCTGGTGGGCATAGGACGGATACCCTGCTCTAACAGTTCCTTGTTCAGCGCGGGGAATTTTGGAGACAACCAGTTTATCCATTCTCCACGTTCTGCTTCAGCCAGCGTTTCATGATAGATTGCCAAAGGAGCAAAGCCCACACCAATACCATCAAGAGCCCAGCGCATTGAAAGATACATAGCATGCTTTTCACCGAGAATTTGGCTCATAGGCTGTTCTGAAACAGCCTCAATGTACATTGAAGTGAGTTGCTCTTTCTCTTTATCATTCAGTGTTGGGTCGTTAGCAATACACTTAACGCCCGGATGCTCGTTTGTCGTGCCGTTAGCAACGTGATGGCGCATTATCTCTGTCTGTTTTTGATTAACTACAGAAATACGTGCTGACAGTCTAACTAACTTACTTAGAATTTGGGGTTTCATAACATTTGGTTGTAATGCCACATGAAAACCACCCGCTTGATCAACAGCACGTGCATGAAATGCTCGATGTTTCATATCTGTCGATAAACGCGCCATATAGTCATGCAGTCGAACCTGCATTTCAGCGCCTAGTACTCGCCACCGCTCATATCTCATGAGGCTTTCACCGGTTTTATCATTTGGATTTTTTCCGCAAACAAAACAACCGAAGCGAGATTTCCCTCCACACCCTGAACTTCCATTTCCTTTAGAGCCGGCCACGTAATTACAGCGTTCATTGGAGCCTTGGCCATAAAC
>NZ_JACSOE010000115.1:0-7825 GCF_014349115.1 Alteromonas sp. BZK5
ATTAAAGTGAGCCAGCCTCATAGGGTAAAATCAATGATTGTGGGCCAGGAAGTTCGGATAAAATCGGTTCAGACAGGATAAGAAGTCAGGTCGCTACAGCTAGCATCCACAACATAAAGCTTTTTCACATCATGTGTTTCGCCGTAGGGGTTAACCACTGTTTTACTCTTGTCAGCACCCATGCGACACGTACCTTGGGGATGAAATGACGTGTAGCGATAACGTGCAGGCTCATTTTTTAATGCATCGATGACTGAATCAATTTCACCAACAGCATTAATTCTTTGTTTATCAGAAGTGGGTAGGTAAAGATATTTCGCACCGGCTGCAAACAGAATGCGTGCGTTGTCTTTAAGGCCTTTTTTCATTGCTTCAAAATCTTCATCATCAACCTGATAACGAATTTCTTTATAGCCATTTTCCAACGTTACTTCGCCCACATTTTTGTCGTGGATCAGGGTTATCAAGCGGGTTGAATTCGGGTAATTCTGCATATAGCGAACATACGGCTTACCAGTTCCTGGCTCTGCCATAAATGACGCTTCTACTGGGTCTTGAACTGCGTTTAGTTGGATCCAACCACCGTCCTCCGGCAGTGTGTGACTGTCATCGAATAAACTGTGTGTTGCGCCGTGGAAGTCGTTTAACTTCTTGTCAAACATAGCCGTGACAGACAGTGAAGGGTGACAGGCGAAATTTTTTCCAACCTGGCCGCTTGAATTAGCAAGGCCCGATTGTTGTAACAATAGTGGAGAGCCCGTTGGTCCTGCTGCAAGCACAACAATAGGGGCTTTAACCACCATACGGGTTTTCACTTTATTGGTTTTAGGGTCTATCACTTCAGCACTAACACCACTGGCTTTGCCGTTGCTGGTATTAATTCGGGTGACTTTAGTATCTGCATAAATTACAGCACCGTGATTACATGCCCAAGGCAAATAGGTGACCATCATAGATTGCTTGCGATCGGTCTTACAGCCGGCAAAACAAAAGCCTGTAATGGCGCAATCACGAATATTGCGTCTTGCTAAACCGATGGGCATATCTAATTTTTGCATGCCCTTTTTAATGTATTCTGCACCTACACTTGTTTCGTGGCCTTTAACCTCAGTGATCCCTAAGTTCTTTTCCACCTTTTCAAAGTAAGGCAGCATGACTTCTGGAGTAAGGTTTGTCAGACCGTATTCTTTTGCCCATTTTTTTAGATAATAGTCTGGTGTACGAAAGCAAAGTGCGGCATTAACCACAGTCGAACCACCTACACAGCGACCTTGTAGAACAGTGATATCACCATCTGTATTACTTTGTGCACCTTCACCTTCATACATGGTTGCCATGGAAACCGCCATCATCTCAGTGAATTTTTCTGAGGGTACGTAGGGGCCAGCTTCAAGCACGATGACTTTTTTGCCTGCTTTGGCAAGTTCATAGGCGTTGATACCACCGCCAGCACCTGAGCCAATAATGACGGCGTCAGCTTCAAGTTCAAGTTGTGCAGCTGTCATATCGGCAGCGGTTAATACATTTAATTCATTTTTGTTTGTAGACATCGTTGTACTCCTACCGATAGTTAAGCTTGTGGTTCTGGTGTAACGCCGCGTTTTTTGAGGCCCCATTTATCAGATACTGGTCCGTCATAATTTAATGGCGCCCAAGTAGTAGGAATGGCCCAATAAGCCAGTACGGTTAGTTTCTTAATTCCCATAGAGAGCGCGCGATGCGGTGCTGCATCTGAAGCTGCCCATTGGTCTACAAAAGAGGTTGCATCATGGTCTGACAATTGGCTGAAGGGCTTTCCAAAGGCTTTTTCGGCACTTTGATTAAAGTAGTAAATTCCCTGTCTAAGCCCTTTTCGGATATGAGGAGGCATGCCCGCCAATAGTGCGCCTTCAATGGTCGGGATAACCGGTAACGTGGCCGGATTCACCAGGGTAGTGCCCTCGGTAGGTAAGGCGATAGCAAGCATTTTCTTAAATACGGCCTGCTCGGTTGCATCCATTTTGTTTTCGTCGGTCAGAATGCCTGCCATGACCTGCATAGACGAACAGCTCATGACGGTTGCGGTGATGGCGGTTGCCAGTTTTAAGAACTGCCTGCGTTGATTATTAATATGTGACATTGGATTGCCCTTTATCGTTGTGTTATAGCGATTACAACTACGTACAGCATGGTTACGCAGGGAGTGTGCCAAAAGTTAATTAAAAGTTAATTTGTTGATATTTATTTGGTTTTTTGAAAAGTGGTTTGGCAGTGTTTCATTTTGAAACACTGCCAGGCAGGTGCCAGTCTCAGTTTAATGCACTGTCAGAACGTTCTTTGGCCAGTTTGCGGTATAACGTGGCCCGGGAGATGCCCAGGGTCTTCGCTGCCTGGCTCATATTGCCGCTGCAATCCTCAACCACCTGATTGATCAGTTCCTGACTGGCCTGATCCAGTAAGCGTCCTGATCCCATTGGCTGGGCAGATGTCGAAATGGCGGGCTGAGATACGCAGGTCTGACAGGTTTGATACTCGTCGGGAAGCTCATCCATTTGAATGAGGGTAGTCTCATCACCAATGGCATCGGCATACAGCAACACATTGCGCAATTCGCGGATGTTGCCAGGCCAGTTATAACACTGAATAAAGCGTTTAACTTCGGCACTCAGGCTTTGTTTATGCTGGCAGTCGGCGTTAACAATAGTGGCAGCAATGGCCAGTTTATCATCCCGTTCCCGCAAGGGTTTAATGGGAATGGCAAAGCCTTTTAAACGAAAGTACAAATCCTGCCTAAAACGGCCTTCATCAATGGCTTGTTCAAGGTTGACATTCGTTGCACAGATAAGCTGAAAATCGACTTTATGTTCCTTTGATGATCCTAACGGACTCACCTCGCGGGTTTCCAGCACCCGTAACAAACGGCTTTGGAGGGCGAGAGGCATATCGCCGATTTCATCCAAAAACAAGGTACCTTTGTCGGCTTCGGCAATACGCCCTTTAAAACCATTTTTATCGGCACCGGTAAACGCACCGGCCTGATACCCAAACAGTTCGCTTTCGATGAGGTTTTCTGGAATCGACGCGCAGTTAATAGAGATAAACTTTCCACGACACTGACTGGCATCGTGCAGGTGACGGGCGGTAACTTCTTTACCAACGCCGGATTCACCATAAAGCATAACGGGTAAACGGTTGAGCACTCTGGCGCCGCGTTGTACCGACTTTGTCAGCTGTTCATCGCCGAAGGTCGTCTGTGATTCAGGCTTAATTTCTACAGTGGCCGGGTAATTAAACTGACTGGTATGCTTTACGGGGGCGTCCTGAGGCGTTCTGATTATTCTTGAGGCCAGGGTGACGCCCGAGTGGAGGGTTAAATAAAACGGTTCGCCATTTGCCGCGCGTTTGCTGGTGACTAACTGAAAATCGGAACTGAATAAGCCGTCGAACCAGGTATCAAAAAAGCGCCGCTGGTCTGAAATAAAGGTTGAAGCGGCTTCGTTACAGCCAACCATCTTTCCTTCCGGCGTAATCGCCAGCAGCAGATTAGTGATATCACCGAATTGCCCGGAAGAGGGAATAATCTCGATAACATAGGTATCGCTAAGATTCAGGATCAGCGATTTCTGGATATTTCTGGCGCAGGTCTCAAGCATGTAAAACACGGCCATATCGTTAATGGAGTGTTCGTTGGTGATGTCCAGAGAAGCGCATAAACGGCCCATATGGTCAAAAACCGGTGCCGCCGCACAGTGAAAAGTGTTGTGTTGCTCTTTGTAATGTTCGCCGCCAAATACGCGGCTGAACTTTTTACTGTTTACTGCGCAGGACATGGCCGTTGTACCTACCACGTTCTCATTCAGCATGATGCCGTCTTTAAAGGCCTGGGCGATGCGCGAGTTACTTAGACGATTAGCCTGGCGAACCTGCAATGCATTACAATCCTGATCAGTTAACAAGACCGACCAGCCGGCACCTGCAACAGCCCTGAACAGCTGCTCGACATGGCGGTTTGAAACCGTAAGCAGCTCTTCATTCTGGTATTTAAGCTGGTCCAGAAGATCAGGCCTAATAAAACTGTATTCGAGTTTGCCTGACATGGGGAGGGTTTGGTCTGCACAGCGAAGCCACGACTCCCGAATGGCACTGGGTAGCATGCTGGCTACCTGAACATCTCCTTCAATAAAACGCTGACGGATTACACTTAATTCATTGCTCATTACTTCGACCTTTTGGGGTTTGCTGTGCTAACACATAGCGAAAACAACCGTAATTTCTGGTAATCGAAAAATAAAGCTTCAGTCTAGCATGAATTGTAAAATATTTGTAATATGTTTTATATGTGAATATTTGTTCGCTATATGAATTTGGTAGAGGGGTTGCCAAGTAAAAGCAGGATGTACTTATCAATGCTATGCACACCCTGTACTCTGAGGGAGACTATTTCAAGTTTAAAACACTTTTACAAAACGCAGATTAATGCGATCGGTTTCAAAAAAGCCATTTTCTACCGAAATACTGCGGCCATACTGAGCTTGCACCTGTAAATCTGGTTGTAAGAAGTGCTGCAGCGTAACCTGCCAGCGGTTATTGTTCAGCTCGTCCTGCTGCTCAACTTCGGACACTTGAGATTCTGCACCGAAGTCGTGGTAATAGTTTACTGAGGCGGTGGTGGTATCAGAAATATGGTAGTTCAGATGCACCTGATAACCGTATTGATCGTCCTGTTTACGGGTGATCCCTGATGCGCCAAAATCGTCATTATCGCCAAAGAAGGTGTATTCACCCACCAGATGAAGGGAAAACTGCTCGCTGATTGGCGTAATAAAGGCCGCCTGGGTAATAAACTTAGTGCGGTTTTCGCCTAGATTCACTGGACCTTTTTCAGTGTCGTAACTACCTAAAGGTACTGAAACCAGCCCTGTTACGCCAACTGCTTGTTTGGTGTCCGGGTTATTATACAGCCAGATAGTGGCCCCTAGTATAGGGTCTCCAATGCCTGATGCTTCGATTTCTGCGCCGCCAGCATTAAGTTTGAGTTGTCCAAACGGTAGGATCACCTGAGGATCGATAATAAAACCGCCCAGTTCAATGTAGTGCACCCAACGCAACAGGCCAATGTCGGCACTTAACGTCGGGCCGTTTTCAACCTGCTGGCCATTAACGTAGAACTCATCGTTTTCAAATGACTGAAGGTACAAAATGCCCAGGTCGATGCCCGCTGGAAGTGGCGCGTAGTCACCCGGATCGGTAGCTACCTGAGCTGCCTGAGCGGTAGAAGTTAATGCCGCACATGACAGGCTTAGTGACAGCAAAGCTGGTTTTAACCGTGTGTTTTTCATCTAGTTATCCTTATAAAAGTTAACGCATTACGTCATATTTGTTATTGCATTTAACATTCCATAAACAAAAACCGTATTTCAAAACAATCATTTAGCCTTGTTATGTTAATAAAATTACATATCGGAGTGTTTTAAAAAACTACACCAGGTGTTATGTGATTCTCAAAATGAAACACTTTGCGGTAGCGACTATTCGTGTCAAATCCTTTTACCTGCTGGTAAATCGCGTACCGCGTGGAGTCCGGCTATTTTCTCGGTGTTTGTAAATGCGGTGTTAATTTTGCATTCTCTCAGCACTCCATTCACGCCGGCGATTTTTACGGTGAATGGACCTTTAACAAGCAGTAGGAGCGAATGTCGTGGAAAAGGCAGATAAGTTAAACCTGCAGGTAAAGCAGATTAAAATAAAACAATACGGATTTGGAATGCTGGCACTCTCAATGTGGTGGCTGGCTACAGGCATACCATTTTATTCCGGATCTGTTTCATTAAGTTTGTTGGCTAGCATTATTGCAACCGGGAGCAGTATTTATGTCATGCTCCTGGGTCGTCGGTTCCCGAAATCTGAAGTGTTTACCATATATCAGGAAGTCGAAGTTGAACCGCCAGCAAACGAGCCACAGACGTTATGTCAGCAACTACCTTCTAATGATCAGGAAAATGCCGTTCAGGATAAACAGAGAGAAGAGACTGTAATTGAGCAGCTGTGCCCGGAAATCGCCAAAGCCTCAGCCATATTATCAGAGATTCTGCTGGGTATGGAAAAAGCCAGGGAATTAGCGGGCTACTCCGGCAAAAAAGTGAATGAGAGTTTCGAGTATACAAAGAATTGTCAAACGGCGAGTGAATATTTGGCCGAGCACATTGTAACGGTAAAAAATGTGTTTATTCAGCTTACCCATCAATCTGACAAAATAGCGGTTATTGTCGGGCAGATTCAGGATATTGCTAAACAAACTAATTTACTGGCTTTGAACGCGTCAATTGAGGCCGCCCGAGCAGGCGAGCATGGCAGAGGGTTTGCAGTCGTTGCCAATGAAGTGCGAGAGCTGGCAAATAGCGCTAATACGTCCAGTGAAGAGATAGGAGCAATTGTTAAGCAGTTAAAGGAAACGTCTGCCGATGCTGGTAATGGTATGGAGGCCGCGGTCGTCGCCAGTGAAGACAGCTTAAATCAATCTACCCTTGCACTTGAGGCCATGGTGGAGATCACCCAGGGTGCAAAGGAAAGAACGGCGGTCGTCGGGGAGATTTATCAAAAATTACTTTTGCAGCAGTCAACGTTAAACACGTTGTCACTACTTTTAGAGCGCGGGGATGTTTGCAACTTAGTGGTGTCGGAGCAATCTCAGCTTTACTTAAGATAGGCGAGCAATGTTAAGCCCAATGATCATAAGTAAATTGAGCTGAAATTATTAAAATTGAGACGTTCCGTAAAGATAAAAAACCGACTCTCGTCAATTTGTGTTCAGATCTAAAATTAGTACCAAAGGATGGTTTATCCCAGAATCATTGTCCGGAATGCCGGAATGCCGGAATGCACCTTACATATTGTAACGAACTATATGAATCTCACACTTAAAGCGTAACGATTACGTCATCGAACGGAATCACGAATTTATCTTCCTCCTCATGTCGTAAAGACACTAAATTGCGCAGTAAAACTTCAATCTGCTCGGCCCTAATATTCGAGTCTAGAGCCAGTTCATACTCTGTAATTTGTACTGCGTCATTTTCTAAAAACGGCATTCCATAGGCCCTCTTAGTAAAGACTCTTATTCTAATGGATCGCTAGCTTTACAATACTGTACGCATGGCCAGAAACGCAGCTAGCAACAAATAGCTCTGCTAATATTTGAGGAATGATTTGATGTCTTCTAACTGCTGAAACTGATCGGAATGCCCTGCAGTTATTCCTTGGCTTTAATGCTGCCCCTGTTCGCATTCATTGCCGAGAGTTAGTGGATTTTGCAATACATATTAGCTCATTTGCCTGAGCCATATATGTTGACGCTCACAAAAAATAAATTGCGCGAACAACTTCACACGAGAATTCAAAACAAGATTAAAGTATAAATATTTAAAATCATGATATTAAGATGCCATTCGTTCGTGCGTAGTGTAATTGTAGTCACAAAAGAACGGTTTTGTGACAATGGGGGTTACATCAACAAACGCTTCGCACACATTATTAATCACAATAACTTAACTCTTTCTTCTTAGTCTAAGCAGCATAGTAATATAAAAGGTGGAAGTGTTAAATTGTAAAAGCTGAAACCATTTCTATAGAAAAGGACTAGACGCTAGTTCTTTCTCAAAAAACTGAGTCCTTCAGTTGGCTCTAAACCAAGCGCCTCGCAATATTGCACATACTCATATACATTTAGCTTACGTTGAAATGTTTCAACTTGGGGTTCTAGGGATTTTCCCCTCTAAAAAGACATAATCCTCTGTAGACCACACCAATAAATGGCTGCGGAGGTGGTTTACTTTCAGCTTGGAGCCTA
>NZ_JACSOE010000116.1:0-7807 GCF_014349115.1 Alteromonas sp. BZK5
ATTTTTGATCGGATAACTCCGAAATAGGCGATCGGATTAGACCGAAATCAGTGATCGGATTGAACCGAAATGGGTGATCGGAATGGGCCGGAACATGCATCGATACCACGTCACAAGAAACCATAAAGAGTTCTGCTCAAAGCATTACTGCTGACATGACGGAACAGGAACAGGCTGAATTTTCCAAAGCCCTAATGTACTACTCACTCGGCGGACAAAAGGCATGGACTTCTATGGTTGGCTCATTTGATAGCAAAAACGACGGTGCTAGCCCTGAAACGCTCATATCTATTAACCTTCAATCTCTCGATGGCCTTACCGGTCAAGAAGTGATCGAAAAATACCGCGAAGCTCTGGCGAAGGATAAAGAACTTAGAGAGCGCAAACGAGCGGAAAGAGAAGCCAAGCAAGCTAAAGCGCGCGAAGAGCAAGAAACCATCCGCAAACTCAGTGATGAAGCAAAAGCCCTGCTAGAAAGTAAACGCTTTGAAGACGCAATAGAGAAATACCGCGCATTAAGCGAAATAGATTCGGCAAAAGAGTTAGCCACGAATGGGATTGCTAATACGCAAACTGCGCTTAACGCGTTTACCGAAAAAATGGAATACATGAATAAAGTGGCAATAACGGAATTTGAAGCAAAGCGTATTGATACCTACTCTGATAAAGGTGTTCCTGCTGTTCGCGTATCTTTAAAGAACAATGGCGAACGCTCGCTGGATAAAGTCAAAGTCACTGTGTATTTTCAAGACAAAAACAATAGCACTATTTACGAAGAAAGCTTTCATCCCGTTCTTGTTAGCCGCTTTTCAATAAGGGATAACAAACCTCTTAAAGCGGGTTATATCTACGAGATGGAAGACGGAAAATACTTCACTGTGAAATCGAAGCTCTCTGAGTGGGATGAGAGTAAAACAATAATCAAAATCGTTGACTTGGCTTTCTCTAATTAATATGAAAATGAACACTGAACAACGGTTACCATATTTTTTATCTGTCCTGATGCTGACTTGTATATTGCAAGGATGCTCTGAGCCCCAGCGTAAATTTTCAGAAAGCGATTTCAATAATGCTACGCTATTTTTCTGTCAAGAACCCAATTTCACCTCCAGTCCATTGCAGGGTAATTCATACGTGCTCTACTACGATCAAGAAACGCAATTGGGAAATATAGGACAGTTCGTTTACATGGGTGACTATGAATGGGCTGAAGAGGTTGAGGAAGCAAATTTTTACAGTACCTATAAAGCAATATTGTCAGACAACAGTGTCATGCTGTATCTGGACCATAAGAGTGAAGATAAGACTCTCCATATTGTTATTGATAGAAAAACCTTAGACGTTAAATTCGATTATAAACCCATGAAGTGTAACGAAGTTGATGCAGAAGAGCTCAAAAGCATAAAAGCACAATTGGTTAGCGAACACGTTAGGTACACAGACAATAACGATAGGGAAAACAGGTTATAAAGTCGTAGACTGAACATCTTGGTGAAGTTTACGAGAATGATGTTCTCAATCGTTGGAAGGACCGCATATATATATTGTGTCAAAAGTTGGGATGGATAAACTCATGAGAAACCACCTCTGTACGTTTAGCTTATGCATAGTGGGAATTATGTTGAGTAGTTGTGCACATTATCAACCCAGAAACTTTGTTCCAACTCTCAACGTTTCTTCTATAAAAAATCCACTTTATGCAAGTTTTTATGGTACATCCACTTTACTCATTTCTGACACCACCAGCTCGATTCTTATAGATGGCTTCTTTTCTAGGCAAGGCATTGTAGAGTCAATAGTCAACCGAATGAAGACAAGCGATGAAGCAATAAAAGTGATAAAAGATAAGAATATTGATGCTGTATTAGTTTCACATTCACATTTTGACCACGCTAAAGATGCTGCTGTAGTGGCAGATATCAAAGGAGCTAGATTACTAGCTTCGAAAAGAACCTTGGAGATATATAACAACGATGTTGAACGACCAATTAATGTAAAGAACTCGACAAAGGTTGGTGACTTCAAAGTTACGTTTATCGAATCTAAGCATGCACACAAAAGCTTTTCAAAAAAACTGATAGAAAGGCTCTTTCTTTTTGTCGCCGGTGGTTACGAATATAGCAATGCAGGAGATGTTTACAGTTACTATATTGAGCACCCGCAGTCTAATATTTTGGTTGTGCCTAGTGCAGACTTTCCAGATAAATGGGCCCAGATAAATGAGAAAACTGCCTCCATTGTTTTCTTAGGTATTGGTTTGTTGGGTGAGCGCGATGATGACTTTATTGAGAAATACTGGAAATCAACAGTAATGGATACATGTGCGGGTCTGGTGGTTCCGATTCATTGGGATGACTTTAGAATCCCGCTTAATAAACCATTGAAATCGACGCCTGATTTATTTAACGATGTATCAAATGCTATGAACAAACTTGCTAAGCTGGCGGATAAAGCAAATTGCAATGGAGAAAAGGTTAAAATTCTGTTCCCTACAAAAATTTCCCCGTTCTCCATAAAGCTTGGCGATTATGAATCTACACCACTCTCCATTTCTGATGCCAACGTTAACTAGCAGCTAAAGCTTGCTGTAGACTGTTACCTCTTACTGGACGAGTGCCCTTTTGTGATATTTCAGCAAGTGTACTATTCATTTTATCTTCAGTGAGGTGCCTTTGAAGCATGCCAATTATTATCTCATGCTCCTCTATACTAACCCCATTCAAAAATGCCTTATAGAAAGTCTGCAATAAGGTTTTTGATTTTTTATAACCTACGATACGCGAACACCATTTAACTAAAGTTCTTGTCGAAAAGGGTTCTCCTACAGGATCCGTGGCATCATCTAACCTATCGACACCCAATAAAGCATCCCGCAACGCGTTAGCAACCTTTACCAAATCAGATGCTAGGGATATGGGTATCGCACTAAATTGTTTTCGTAAAATGTCGATTTCAACTTCTGCAGACGGATAATGTAATCGAGTCCAACTTATTCGCGACCGTATTGCAGAATCTAATTGCTGTGAAGTAATGTATCGATTAGAGGCGCCATCACCTATGGTGTTAGCGGCAACTATCACTCTGGTGTCAGGGTGTGGTTGAACTATTGTTCCATTACTTAATGTCCACGGCTTATTATCTATAACTGCATGAAGAGATGCTGACAGTTCAGGAGACGCCTTATCTATCTCATCAAAAAATACAATCCCGCCATCTCTATAGCACTCTACTACTGCTTGCTCTACGTATTCCGAAACTGAACAGCCATCTTTAACTCGCAACTCCATTCCACCTTCAATTTGCTCAGGCCTAAGTGCACAGTGAATTTGCACCGTTGCCAAACGAAGTCTTAGGTAATGTGATATATACCTAACCATCTCGGTTTTGCCCGTCCCAGTTTCCCCAACTAGGCCTAGCGCCCCATCCGCATCTAAGGTCAATTCCACAAGCAAATCTTCTAAAATATCTATTTGAGGAACATAAAAAGGGTTTAGTGGTACAAAAGGGTCGTTTTTTCCTACCTTAACTTCTGTATCTTCTGTTACGAAACTAACATTAGGAAATAACTTAGATATAGGTTTTAATTCATAAAATGTAGACATGTAGTTCCCCTAATAGTTAATGATTGTTTGCTTCGTCATTTTTTCAAAAGCAGATGGCAACTGTTCTGCAGAGTCTACGAATAAACACTCATGCTCCATAAAACCAGACTCTCGAAATGCGACACAGTCTCTTCTTGATAATGCGATACAAAGTACAATAATGTTGAGTTTACGTGCCAAATGAAGCATAGACCGCAAGGCATCCCTATGTTTTCCTTCTTCATCAGACGGTAAATCTCCATCAACGATCAATATCAAGTATCGTCTCTCTAACTGGTTTCCAGTTCTAATAAGCTGCTCTATACCTTCTCTTAATGCTTCACTGGTTGGTGTAGTGCCAAATGGTTTTACTGCAAACTTTTCTGATTGTGGCTTCACTCCAAACGCGCAAGCACGATAAAAACAGACCTTTTTGTAACTAAAAAAATAGTCAACTTGAACATTAGCTTTAGGTAACTGGTAAAGGGTTTTTGCTAAACTAAACACAGCGGTATTTGCTGCTAGCATCGGTGACTCATTAGCTTCACCGGCGCCTTTCATTGATTGAGAGCAATCTACAGCAATGTGGATATGTCCCACAGGTTGCTTTTGAATCGGCTCATCTTTAAACACAGTTCCACGGCCGGCAATAGCATGGGGGAAACGTTCCGGGGCCAATTGATTTCCACGATGGTTATATTCGCCAGGCTTTGGAAGTAATGAGTAAAATGCTTTTTTGACTACTGGCGCCAACTTGGACATTAATCGTCGACTTTTTAAAGCATCAAAATATGAATGGCAAAGCTCAGGGCTAGTCACATATTGTCTGTCGGTGAGAAAGCAATCCACACAACCAGACTGTGAAGCCTCGCTTGCCATGCTATTCATCGTCTCACGTGCTTTGTCGTGTAAATCGCTAACTTGGTAAGGGGTGTCAGCAGATAACCCCTGCTCTATTTGCTCTGAAATACTTAGCGGAGCTTTCTGTGACGGTGATATGCCTTTGCCAGACGGTTTCTCATACGTTTCATCTCCCACCTGCGGTACTTTCCCATCACTTTTATTTTGAGAAGATATAGATAATGTTTGATGTCTCTCATCATTGTTCGCCTGACCTTTGGGACCTTCTTGGGATATGTCTCGGTCATTGGTCTCACCCTCTTTTCTCTGACTCTCGAGTAAGCGTATTAATTGTTTAATAATCGGGCTTATATCTTCACATCGCACTACCGCATCTACGGCGTCCAGTATGAGATTAAGTGATTTGATAAATTCGGAGTTAGTCTCATCTATTAAAGACTCTCTTGTCATATAAAGATGCTTTTTCATGCACTTGTCATTGTTAAAATGAAACCGGCAGTACATCATCACGTAACCCTGGAATTTGACCATGAATGGCTGAGTGTGATAATCAGCTCCACCACGCTCGACTAAGACCTCGCACATCCCTTGAAGATTGCTAATTGAGCCCGGGTAAGTATCCTTCATAAGTCGTTCCATTCGGACGTCTTCGATAGCATTGAACAAGGTCAACTCTAGTGGTGTAAAATGTTGATTCTTCAAATAGATGAAATCAGAAAACTTTAGATGTCCGGCTTCGTGGTCGATAAGTCCTTCGACTAGTTTGAGGTATACCGGGTCCGTGAAATCTCCATTCCTGATGAATATTTCATCGTTTTTTGTCGCCGCGTTATACCTGATCTTTTCAACGATATGGACTTTTACATTATGGCGCCCTGCAATCATTGAGCTGATTTGTTTGAGATATCGCAGGGCTTTATCTTTTTTGCGTCTATTACTCGCATCCGCATCAAGCACATAAACTGTGCTCACAATTTTGGATTGAGGTATATTGTATTGTCCTATTCTCACTCTACTACCACTTAAAAAGGAAATTGTGGAAACAGAGTAAGTGCATTTTTTATTCGCGCTACTTTGTGAGGTATGTCATTTCAATAGGTGAGTTGAGTAATAGCAGGTACTCCCATTTGTTATCTGCAGCAAGCTTGAGCTAGTGTAGGAATAATTTATTACTTAATGCCACGAAAATGTTGATAACTATTCAATGAAGCATATAGAGCAAGTACCTGCAAAAATAAGAGAAATATATAAGATTGTTACCGAGTTGGAGGATATGTTCGGGAGACACTTCACGCCTGACGGCCATATGGTAGGCAGTATTGGCGAAGTGCTTGCCGCATACCATTACAACCTAGTTCTTCTTCCTGCATCTGCAGAGAGGCATGACGCCGTAACAAAAGATGGTATCCACGTACAAATAAAAGCGACACAAGCAAGAACGATTGGGTTGAGGTCTAAACCTGAGCATTTGATCGTCCTATATCTGCAAAAGGATGGTACCAATATCGAAATATTTAACGGGCCAGGTGAGTTAGCGTGGAAACACGCAGGGAAACTACAGAAAAACGGTCAAAGGTCTATTGGTGTGGCTAAATTAAATCAATTAATGGAAACACTTAGTGACAAAGTGAAATTGCCAAGAATTCCATAGATAACATCTAGTAAGAGATTTTCGTTAAAGCAAAGCCGTTTTAGCTCCACCCTATTGTCATTGCGACATATGGCTTCCTTCCATAAGCACAATGACAACTCGATGGTTTAAAGGCGTATGCACATTCTACACATTAATAGGACAAGAGTGTCCTGTACCAACTATCTGCGATAACTTCCGTTCCATAAACGTTTGTAAAATCTAACTCTCCCTCTGAAATAGGCCCCTTTGGGATAGAGTTTGTCGTTGTATAAGTTATCAACAAGAACTCCATCTAGGTTAATCCCATTTAAGTTCTTCAAGAACGCTGAATGATGACCCCATTTATCGTGAGGAAAAATCAAAAAAAAGCCCAAGCAAACGGCTTGGGCTTTTTCAATCTACTTCAAACTACGTATTTCTTCCTACAGTCAATGTACCTACACTTACATCTTTTATTATGACTTTTGAACCGGCTGGTATGCTCTCATCGCTGTTCACTTTCCAAATTATTCCTGAATAGTGTAGCGTTGCTGAGCGCGTTGGGCTTACATCTTCCGGAAGCTCGACCATATTCCCTATCAAGTCGTTTTTCACTTTCAAAGGGGCCTTATCGCGCTGCAGATACTTCATAGGTTTCCAGAGGACCACCATTAAAATCAAATCCAGTACTGAAACCGCTATAAAGAGATTCAAAATACTTGGTTCAATACCGCCCGCATAAACTAGTGCAGCTGTTATTAATAACGATAAACCCAAGGTGAACAGGAGAATGACTGAGAACCCAAGTAGTAATTCTGCAATCATCAGCAATAAGCCGATCGCTACAAGATAGCTTTCTATATCTTCCATAACATCAGTTCACCTTATAACCTAGTTTGTTCACTATTGACATTGCTTGCGCAACTACATTGCCAATTTCTGTTGAGCCGTCGGGGAGCAAAACAACCGAGCTTTCTTTCGCGATTTGCTCTTTGGCTTTGATAGCTCCTTTAGCTAAGTCTAGTTGTACGGCTTTTTGTCCTTCTTCGGTAGCAGCTGCTCTACCCACCGTTTCAATAGCCTCCGCGTCAGCTTTTGCAACCTGTATAATCGCTTCAGCCTCACCTTGTGCTTTTAATATCTGCTCTTCTTTCTCAGCTTGAGCGGCCAGCACTATAGATTGTTTTTCACCTTCGGCGCGGTTAATGGCAGCTTGTCTGTCACCTTCTGATTCTAGGATCTGAGCTCGCTTAAGTCTTTCGGCTTTCATTTGCTGTTCCATCGCGTCTAGCACTGAATTGGGTGGATTTATGTCCTTTAGCTCATAACGCATAACTTGAACTCCCCAAGGAGCCGCTGCGGTGTTTAAAGCCGATACAATGTTTGTATTTAACAAGTCTCTTTCTTCAAATGTCTTGTCTAACTCCATTTTACCAAGCTCAGAACGCATTGTTGTTTGTGCAAGCTGTTTGACTGCAAAGGCATAATCTTCAACGCCATACGTGGCCTTGTAGGGATCAACAACTCGAAAATACAATACACCATCAACGCTAAGGGTTATGTTATCTTTTGTAATTGCTGATTGCTCTGGCACGTCTACCGCTTGCTCTTTTAGAGACCTGTCAGCCGCGACAGTATCTATAAAAGGCACTATAAAGTTAAGCCCAGCTTCCAGGGTTGTGTTGTATTTACCAAAACGTGAAATTATAAAAGCTCTGTTTTGGGGGACAAACTTTATCGAAGACTTTAAAAG
>NZ_JACSOE010000117.1:0-7759 GCF_014349115.1 Alteromonas sp. BZK5
ACATAGACCTGTTAGTACGGCCTCTGGTTCATGTTCAAATAAAGGTTTGAACAAATTTGTTCGATGATACTTTTTAGTTTGGTGCTTCAACACCAAGTTCTTTGGAGCACACTCTTTATAAAATGAAAAGTCACGAGTGGCTGCTGCCAGGCCTGTTTGAAAGCGTTGAATCAAGTCAGCCCTAGCTACTTGACCAAAGTATTGGAGGTTAAAGTCTATAAATGCCAAACGTTCACGTTGGGCATGATTGGCGGTTTCCAGTAATGACATTATTTTTATAATTTTTAAAACCTTATCGCTAAATAGTAGTCAATTATGAAAGGTGGTGCAATGATTATGATTAGATCATGTAGTTAAATTTGATTCTGATGTAAGAGTGTATATTAATATGAGCGGACACGACGACGTGCCGCTTGAATCGTCACGTCGTCAATTCAAGATTAATCAACTTCCAGATAATTCAATAGCTTTCATAACTAGAGTGTGCATGCCCCGTAAGAAATGTGAACACTATCATTGAGCCTGATTAAAGGATTTCAGTAAGTCAGGCTATGTTGAAACCTCAAAGAGAGCTAACTGATTCTACTAGGCAACCCTGTATTTACCTCAACATCCCCAGCGAACTTAAAGAATGAGCTACATTTCATCAATCATCTCGCTGAGGGATGTAAATATAGTTGCTAGCTTGATTTGCTTTTCTTGCTGCTGATTCCAGCTTTTTCATTGTGTCTTTTACATTCAGGCTAGAAAGCCAACTGTTGATGTATCTCACAGAGTTAACACCAGGCAATTTTCGTATACCAAAGCGCGTACACAAAAAACAAGACCCGAGTTCTGCAACTAGTTCTTCAAAAGCGTATTTCGCGCTTCCAAATTCATGTCCTATTTCTCTGTTACAGCGACTTTCATGACCTGTCCAATGAACCATTTCGTGAATCAACGTACCATAGTAGGCTTTTGTTGCGTCCTTACCTTTGAACATCTCTTTCTGTGGCATAGTTATATAATCGTCGTTGGGATCGTAAAACGCCTTACCTTCTATTGTGTGTTCAATACGAACATTTAACGCTTTAATAATCTCATCCAACTTAGAAAGAGGTTTAACTTTCACATCGACAGCATCAGCGCCATCAAAACCTATTACTTGACTCGCGTTATAGACAATAGATACCTTTCTCCCAAATCCACTCGTAACTTCATCTTCTGCCAGCTGAACAGCGTCTTCTTTAGCTTTTATTGTGAAGTGATGAAAAACAGCAGCTGGTTTCGCATCTACACTTAATTCACATCCCATTTTCTCCCATTGTTTCTTTGTTGCCCAAAAATTACTTTTAAAACCATGGTGCTCTGATATTAAAGACAAAAAAAGCCATGAGAATAAAGAGTCATATTGACGATGGGTATGAGCGTTATAATGCGCCTCTAGTACTGGCGAAGTTAACCATTCTGAGACGAAATTGCTGTTCTCCTTGTCCAGTCTACCTACCAAATTATCGAATATCTTTTGATCATGCTCCCAGCCAGCACTGTTTAAATCAATAACATCCG
Source organism: Alteromonas sp. BZK5 (assembly GCF_014349115.1). Taxonomy (NCBI): domain Bacteria; kingdom Pseudomonadati; phylum Pseudomonadota; class Gammaproteobacteria; order Alteromonadales; family Alteromonadaceae; genus Alteromonas; species Alteromonas sp. BZK5. The sequence goes on from NZ_JACSOE010000117.1 coordinate 1,549, forward strand.
CTAAGCGCTTAACAGAGGAAAATAGAGGCATGTTGAGAAGTGTCTGGACATCATAAGCAGAGGTTAACTGTTCTGAGACCCCAAGTTCATCAAGATAGCGTATCCAGAAGTCGAACTCTTTGAGTAATGGGAGCAACTCTGATTTAGTTACATCAGCCCACTCCTCGCTTTCTAAACCAAATATTTTACGAAGCGTTGTACCACTGTGTTTTCTTTTTAAGCCCTCTAATAGCTCTGAAATAGTAGCCCCTGCCAACGCCTCAAGCTCTGATAAGAATGTCGCAGCTTGTTTAAGTGGTTTAACACTAGCATCAAGAGATTCTTCGTACTCTAGCCATTTAATTGGGCTGCTGGTTGACTGAGTTTGTATGAGAAAGTTAGAAAAGTTAGTTTTTCCATGAATATCTCTAGAGCGAGTCATTAAGTTCACGATTGAACGCCCTGTTGCCAATGCATATTCATGTTGAAGGAAAACACTATTACGGAATGTTGCTAAGTTAAACATTTTCATCCTTGATTTAGAATATTGACGTATTTTTCGTTTAGTACCTTTAAAATAGCTCTTATTTTAGTGAATTGCTCAGATTTTTTAAGCACATACTGCGACATTACTGCAGCTTAAGCCATGATTGATAGTTTTCTAAGAGCATGCGACAATTTTTGTCGCATGCTATCTCTATGCTATGGTGAAGACATAATTGCAAAAGTCAGTTTTCCCCAATGAGTGCATTTCAACGCAAGCTCGACATTCTTCAATTTGTGCCTTCTGCACCTAGAAAGGTATCTAGCCGACAAATTTTTGAAAATTTACAAAACTGCGGTCATCACAATATCGATATGCGCACGGTGCAGCGGGACTTAGTTAGCCTAGAAAATATTGGGCTATTTGGGTTAGACGTTGATAAACGTTCAAAACCCTACGGCTGGTTTATAAACGCTAATTTTAAGAAACTCAATTTAAGCTTGATGGATGGTAATACCGCTCTCGCATTTAAGGTGCTTGAACAGTCCGGTGCCACACTGCCAAATTCTACACTTAAAGAAATGCAGCCTTACTTTGCAAAGGCGAGCCAGGTCTTAGAGCAAGATAGTGACTCTTTACTTACAAACTGGCTAAGATCAGTGGCGGATTCGCAAGTTTCCCAGCCGCTCATTCCACCCGAAATAGATGCAACTTCGTTTGAAAGATTAAAAAGCGCAATCTTTTTTAAAAAACAAATCTCTGCCGATATTAAGCGTATTTTTAGCGGCGGCAATGAAATGGTTTGGAAGCACTACGACAGAGTTAACCCTATGGGGCTGGTTAAACAAGATGGCAGACAACTCTTTGTATGTACTTTTGGTTCGCTGCACAAAAGACGCTACGCACTACCGTTACAGTTTATAAGAAACATTACTGTCACTGACGAAGACTGCCAACAAGAATTCAGTGAGCAGGAAAATATCCAAACCTTGTCGGCTAACAATAAAGAAGACATTAAACTTAAGCTATTGGTTAAAAATAACTCTTTATTTTTACTTCACGGCTACAGGCTGAGTAACGACCAGGTCATTATGCAATCAAGTCATGCAGATAAATCTTTATTGATCGCCACGGTGAAAGATACCAATAAATTACGCGCTTTCTTAAGAGGTTTAGGCGACAACATAGAGGTCATCGCCCCTCAAAAACTGAGGCAGTATTTTGTTGAGCTTTCTGAAAGGTTATTCTTCGCTTACCAGGAAAAATTTGCGCAAGAAAGACCATTGCCTTCAGACTAAGATAACTCCCTACCCTGCAGCCTAACAAAAGCAGGTATATCCAAATATGCAGCGTCCTTTTTGGATGATGCTGGAACAGATGCTTGCTTCATGGGTATCACATTTTTCTCTTGTTCAAAGTTTTGAGTCTTAGAAGGCACACCTGTGGCGATAACTAAGACTTCACCAAAGTGTGGTAATTCTGGAGATAAGGTTACGCCTGTAATAATAAGAGTTTGAGGGCCATCGACTAAAGATTGGAGTGTCGCTAGCATTTCTTCATACATTGCTAAGCTGGGCTCTTCTCTACACGTAAGCTGCGCAATAACACCCTGCGCCCCAATTATATTTTGTTTGTCGACCAATGGGTTTTCTAAAGCATGTTTTAATGCTGCGCTTAATGAACTGTCATCTTCAGCTATACCCACACCTAGCGCAGTATCCCCTTCTAGAGAGAGAATGTGACTGAAATCATTAATGTCGACGTTGATATAACCCGTGTTCGTGAGCATTACGATAATGGCTTCGACAATTCTGTGCATCTGAGTGTCACAGTGACGAAATGCAGAGAGAAGCCCTACGGTTTCATCTAGTGCAGAAAGCAATGAATCGTTAGACATAACGAGAGTAGCATTGGCTTTACTTCGTATTGTCTCAAGCGCGTTTCTAGCAATGTCGCTTCGCTTTCCTCCCTCAGCTTTGAAAGGCAGCGTCACAAAACACATCACATCGATATCGCTCTCTTTGGCTAAATCAATCAAGATTGGCGTTGCCCCACTTCCAGTGCCACCTCCCAGGCCAGCGATAATGATAATAAGGTCAGCATCTTTTATTAATGTCGCTAAGGCATCTTTGCTCTGAATGGCGGCGTCGCTTGCTACATCCGGGTCGGCCCCGGCTCCATATCCCTTTGTTTTTGCCTCGCCTATCAATACCACTTCATGATTTGTACACCTATGCAAAGCAGCGATATCAGTATTAACAGAGCTAAACCTGATATTTTCATGTGAGCAAAGACTGGCCATGTTGCTTATCGCATTGCCACCACAGCCTCCCACACCTATAACGTGAATATTAATTCGTTCGGTTCGAATGTCTTGCATGTACTTACTTTTGAAAACTAATGTCTTGTAAGCATGAAACAACAATGCGGCAAAAGATGACGCATAGGATTATCGAACGTATATTAGATCTATGCCATACCAGCTTTAGACGCCGAAACTACTCCTCATGAGAGTCTTTTTGAAGAGAAAGCCCATACCTAGAATAATGCTATTTCATAAACTCGCTACTTTAAGCTTGCTCTTTTGAGTCTTCCCTATCGAATCGTTGTATCTGAGTCGCTATATTGAGCTTCGCGGAATACCTCAAGTGTTCTTTCTCACAAGTCCAGATATGACGCAAAATATCGGCATACCTAGGGTTTGTTTTGGAAAGTAGGTAGAGTGGTAAGGAACAAAGCTCCAACGTTAACGAATCATGATTTACCATTGTTCCAGTAGTGGTGTAGTTCATAGACTCTGATAATGTGACGGATTTGCCTATATCGTGGAGAAGCGCCCCGACAATGCCTAAAGCTTTTTCCTCTTTTCGACCAGCCATGTTTTCAGCAAATAACTCTGCTACGCGTATACTATGTTTTAATAAACCACCAACGTAGTTATGATGGTAATTCAAGCTTGCTGGATTTCGAAGGAACGGCACCATTATTCTGCTTTGAAGCAAAGTGTGCGCGACGAAGTGCTTTAATGCGTCATACTCAATACTCTCGACAATTTTGACCAGGCGCGCCATATCTTCATGGTTAACCGAAGCATCTTTAGGAATTAAGCGTATATGCCTGTACTTTTCTGGAATTTCATCAACAGCATAAATAAAATCGGCAACATGTACCTCACCAACGGTTGTTTTAATTTTTTTTGCTTCAACGTGAACAAAGCCAAAGTGAGAAAAGTGTTTTATATCGCAATCAATCTGCGTGGCTATCACCTCAAATTCAGTAAATGCATCCATTAACGTAATTACCCAATACGGCTTACCATGCTGGTTTAACTTCGCTACGAGTCCAGCCATGCAGTAAAACCCTTTAAAACGAGCAAGTTTTTTCGCTTCTGAAAGCTCCGGCTGCAATGAATCAATTTTCATCGTTCTACCCTCTTTATTGATACCAGTATAAGCTTCAATCTAATTAACCTTAACAGTGTACTAAATGCTAAAACTATAAGTGCTGGCTGTTCTCACATAGAACGTTTGAAAGTAGTTGCTCGAACGCAGAACCGTCTCTACGAGTGAGGTTTGGTACGTAGCGGCTGTAAATCTCAAATAGCATTTTTGTGTTTGCGTGCCCCATTTGACGCGCTATCCATTCAGGCGCTTCACCTGATGCTAACCACAACGTTGCAGCGGTATGACGAGTTTCGTAAGGCCTACGGTATTCCATTCCGATTTTTTTCAATGTAGGTTTCCAAACCCGGTCTCTTACATTGCCATGATCTAGTGGGTTACCTTGGGAGTTCGGAAAAACAAACTTCCCATCTCCAGAAACGTCAAACTGATTTTGAAGTGCTTCTTTGACCAATGTCGACATTTGAATGTCGCGCATGGAGCCACGAGTTTTTGTTGAATCCATTCGGCCTTGAACAAATGTCTCTCTGATACTTATCGTACCTAATTCAAAATCAACGTATTTCCACATCAGGCCGTCAATTTCAGCTGTCCTCATTCCAGTAAAAAAGCGTACTGTGTAGTAGTTCCGAAAGTCGATACGCACTGTTTTTAAGAACGTAAGCACTTGTTCTAGTGAAAATGGATTAACATCTCGTCGGTCTACGCGAAGAGGCGCAATATTTTCAAATTGGCACCGGAAACCAAACCTGTCAGCTGCCTCCCGCAAAATCATGCGAAGCGGTGTCATGATATGGTTTACAAAATCGGTCGAAAGTTGAGTGCCATCAGCTTTTGGTTGCATCAGCTTGGCGCGATATTTCAAAATAGTCGGGCGGTCTATTTCGCTCACATCAAAACCCGTAAATTCTTTGGTGAGATAAGAAAATACGTAAATTCTCATGCTGCTGACGTAGCTCTGTTTCCAACGTACTTCGTTTTCAGAAAACCACTCCTGGGCAAAGTCTTCAAACGACGTATTATTATGCCCTTGAAGAGCGTTAGACGCTTTTTGGTACGTTGCCAGCATCGCTCGTTTTATGCGACTTGCCTGTTCATCCTCTTTCACAAAGTTCGAAGCCTTTTTAGAATCGGGAAAATAATCGCTGTACACAAAGCATTTTAAGCGGATATCTGACTCTATTTGCTTAAGTAGCTTTTCAAGTTTCTTCCTGTTAGCCCGCGTATCAGGCAATGCAGTTTGCTCTCTACATCGTGTATTTAGATACCTGAAATCAATATAGAGCTTGGATTCACGAACATTTATGCTACCCATGACACACTCTCCCAGATGCCATAGGAATGTATGAGGCATTTCGAACAGCAGATTCATACAAATACGCTTCTACCTCTTCCCAAATGTATAGAATTTTTCTACCATTAAACGGTCGAATGTAATGCTTACCTTCGATGAAAATAGAGTCTCGCAGCTCCGCATTGATATAGTTGGCGCTAAATTTAATTCGGGCTGAGAGCTCTTTTGCTGTGAGCAACGTTTGTTTCATAAAGGCCTCCTTTGACCTGTTTTCGTCTTCACAAGACAAATATACAAGTCATTTTTCGTCTTATCAAGACATTTTTGTGTATTTTTTGGTAACTGTATTTTGATTAAGTACAAGATAAGAGAGCTGGTAAAACAGAAATCCGAACAAGAAGGCAGAAAAATAACGCTTTCGTTTTTAGCTAATGAAGTAGGTATTCAAAGCTCTGCTATGAGTAAAATAGCCAACAACACTGGCTATCACACCAGCATCACTACGTTAGAGGCTTTATGTAAATTCTTTGATTGTAAAATTGAGGATGTAATTGAGTATGAGCCGGATTAGTGCACGGTTACAACGCTCAAGTATTTTGATAATTAAATAAACGAAAATCGTAATTTCATGCTTGTCAAATTACTTCTAAGGATTGCAAGTAAGCCAGGAGATATTATTAAGCAGCAGGTTTAATGGGTAGAAAGATGACAAAAAAGCTTCTTTGTGTGAAGGTAGAACTGCTCAAAACTCTTGATATGGGTGATTGAAAATTCATAAAGCCTTTTGGGGGGCATACCTTCGAAAATCAGTTAATTTTGAATTTGTGAACGCATACACCAGAAATGTACAACTATAGATGTAAATGCACAGGAGAGCTAACGCAATGAGTAATATTCAGCTTCTCGGAACAATAATGGCTATATTAAGCTTGGTTGTTTTGTTTGGTGGGTTTTATTGGTTGATAAGAAGAAATAGATAACGAAAATCTACTAAGCTTTTTATTATGGGAAATTAGTTTTCCCAATCGATTTTTATTTTAACTTATTAATTAT
>NZ_JACSOE010000118.1:0-7702 GCF_014349115.1 Alteromonas sp. BZK5
GGCGATTGATCTGATCACCAAACGTCATGAATGTTCCTATCTTTTTTATCTTATTGATATCGCAATATTATTTGTGGGGATACCTCAGACTCTGACCCCAATCTTCGAAATGTACTCTGACCCCACTATTTGCTGGGATTATGCTTCGGTTTGTAGGGCTTGCTTCTTCAGTGTTTCTATCATGTATTCGCGCATTTTAAACTTCTGAAGCTTCCCTGTTACCGTCATGGGGTACTCTTTAACTACGCTGATGTATTTGGGTACTTTAAAGTAGGCTAGTTTGGATTTAAGGTAGTCGCGTATCTGATCTTCGTCTATATGTCGATTTTCCTTTGCCTTAATCCATAGGCATACTTGCTCGCCATATTTGTTGTCAGGAATACCAAAGACAGCGGCGTCTGACACATCCGCATGTTGATACAAGACTTCTTCAATTTCTCGTGGATAAATGTTCTCGCCGCCGCGAATAATCATGTCCTTTATTCTACCAACTATTGTGACGTAGCCTTCTTCATCCATTTCTCCAAGATCGCCAGAATGAAGCCAACCTTCATCGTCTATGGAGGCTTTCGTCTTAACCTCATCACCCCAATAACCTTTCATTACACAGTAGCCTCTCGCGCAGATTTCGCCAGGTTCTCCAATAGGCACCGTATTGCCTTGGGGATCTATGATCTTCACTTCTGTATGGGGCATAGCGCGTCCTACGGTTTTGACCTGCTTTTCAAATGGCGAGTCAATGTTAGTAATATGATTGATAGGGCTACACTCTGTCTGACCATAACCTATGACGACTTCTGTCATATGAAATTCACTATGGACCTTTCGCATGAGCTCTTCTGGACAGGTACTACCTGCCATGACACCTGTCCTTAGTGTTGATAGATCAAAAGCTTTGAAGTTGGATAGTTCGAGTTCGGCAATAAACATGGTTGGTACGCCATGTAATCCCGTGCACTTTTCTTCTTCTACTGTACGGAGTGTTGTCTCAGGGTCGAATGACTCCCCGGGGAAAACTGCGCATGCACCTGATGCTAAGCAAACTAAGTTGCCCAATACCATTCCAAAGCAGTGGTAAAGCGGAACGGGAATACAAAGTTTGTCTTTGTGTGTGAACCTCATTGCTTGTGATACTAATAGCCCATTATTTAGAATGTTTCGGTGCGTTAACGTTGCGCCTTTCGGATTTCCCGTCGTGCCAGAGGTAAACTGAATATTGATGTTATCATCCGCGCTAAGGTTCGATTCAACGGCCTCCAACTGAGATTTAAGCGCTTCCGTTGGTTCTATTTGTAATGCAGAAAAAGCCTGTAATCCTTCTACAGGCTTATCGCCAATAGTGTATACATATTTAAGTGAAGGCAACTTAGCAAGCGTTAGAGGATGCTTTGGTGTGTTCTTATCTTGGCTGTCTATTTCTGGCGCAAGCTCTTTCAACATGGCGACGTAATTTGACTGCTTGAATGATTGCGCCATGACTAAGTATTTTACGGCAACGTTATTAATGGCAAACGCTAATTCATCAGGACGATAAGCAGGGTTCAGGCATACCATGATCGCCCCGATTCGCGCAGTGGCCATCTGTACGATCGACCATTCGATATTGTTCGGAGACCATATACCCACACGGTCGCCAGGTTCTACACCGTTTGCAAGTAAGCCGCAAGCAACACGTTCTACTTCATACCAATACTGCTGATAGGTCCAGCTAACGTCTTGATGTTTTACAATAATCGCTGGGTTATCGCCATAATTGTCGACAACATTTTTGAAATACTGACCGATAGTGAGCGACGTCAGCTCAGCCTCATCAGAGCCAGTAAACTCACTTTTCTGAAGAGGGAGTAGTGAGTTCGGTGTTAATTTTGATTCCATCATATCTTGCCTCCATGCGCGTACGCATCTGATTTATATATAAATAATAGAGTTGGCTGTTTCGGCTTTTGGTGCCAAATAACCAATGGCAACAATTGCAGTAAATGCTGAATACGCAACGAATAAAACAAATAATTCAATCTTTATTAACAATATTGTTGCAAACGGGTTTTGTCGACAAGATGTTAGTCGTATATGGGGTTATTCAACGATGAATTTGTGTGACTCGTCGTACACGCTGAAAGGAGAGTAATAACCAAAAGTGACAATGTATTTGATGTCTAAAGAAAATTGTCTCGACTTTAATGAAACAAAAAAGCCTCCGACGAAGGAGGCTTCCTAAAAATTTTTACTTTACGAAAGGTGAGTGTCTATTCAGACTCAATACCTTCGAAGTAGGCACGATATTCCATACGGGTAACGTAAGAATCGCCATTTTCGTCCATCATCTCAAAGTCACCTTCGACATGTGCAACCTTTAACTCCTCGGCTGTAAGCTTACCGTCGCTGTCTACATCGATTTCAGTAAACTTATTGTCGGCTGTGGCTGACATTTCAGTGCGAAGCTCCTTATTCTTCTCTGATATCATTTCACCGTCTGCTTTAGAGAATAATTCAGGGTTGCCCTTTTCCGAGAGTAGAGCGTCATTGGTGCCTTCAGTTTTCACCTGAGTAATGATGTCGTCGCTAAACATTGATGGTTTTTCATCAACAAACTTGTTGAATTCAACACGGCTAATCATGCTGTCACCATCGGTATCCATTTTTGCGAGAAGCTTACTGTCAATAACGCCAGAAGACTCTGAACCGACGATATAGCCGTTTCCATCCTTATCCATTGCGTTAAATCCCATCGAGATCTTCTCTTCGTGGTGGCCTGCTACTGCTGAAGCAGATAGTGTTGCAGCAATAACAGCACTGGTAATCATACTTAGTTTTGTGATCTTCATAATCAAATTCCTTCTGGCTTTTACAGTGAACTCGGGCGTTCAATTGCCCTAACCACTAGGTCCACAGACCTCAACATAGGTGCAGATTGGAAGTAAGTTTCAATCTGACACCGCTAATGACTTACGTAATTCATTATTCATTGAATGTGCCAAATGCATAACTAACTGATTTAGTGAGGTAATAAAAATTTAAGGCGAGGTTTTCAATGTTATTGCTATGTTAAATTGTCGCAGTGTTTGCAAGATCTTCATACGTCAAACTTAAGCTGTTCTCAGATATAGATAGAACCCCATTAATGAGATTAAAACAGCGAGAGTTGATCGTTCGCTATTGTCTCAAAATTCAGGCCAATAAGAGGCAAGATACTATCGGCAATGGGTTGGATTTGCTTTTCAATATAGTGGTCATATTGAAGGGGGGCCGTGGCGGTTTCTGCGGTTTGAGGGCCCTGTACTGTAATAACATAAGCAATGGTAGTATTAAACTGATAGCGAAGTGGCAACCCCTGTTCTTTATAGTACTCGTCCGCTAATCGCGCTGCCTTTACGTGGGGAGGTAGCGACTTGGTATACGACGACAAAGGCTTTCGCAGCCGCTTTTTATAGACCAAAGCGTGATCCATTTCACCGGACTTTATCGCTGCTATCGTGCTATTTATGTAGTCTTCAACAGGCTGTCCAGTAAACACTTTTTTGTACAGCTCGTACTGGAAGGTTTTAGCTAGTACCGTCCAATCAGAGCGGACATTTTCCAAGCCTTTAAAGACAAGTTCACCGCCCTTCATTCCTGCGTAACGTTTTTTGCTGCCTTCGGAAGAGCCTCGGATCGTCGGCATAAAAAACGTAGAAAAGTGAGATTCAAACTCAATTTCTAAGTGGCAATCAATGTCGAACTCACTTTTTAGTAACTCTGTCCACTTTCGATTAATAATGCTAGCGAGCTCAAGTCCAGTCTCTGGGGGCGTACCCAGTGCATCATTACCTTCTACATGAACAAATGTTGAGTCGGTATCGCCGTAAATAACCGTATAGCCCAGTTCTTCAATCCAACCCGCAGTGGTTTGCATGATCTCATGACCCCGCAGTGTAATAGAGCTAGCAAGGCGAGGATCGTAGAAAGGGCAACCGCCACTACCAAGCACACCATAGAAGGAGTTCATTAATATTTTGATGGCCTGAGAGCGCGGTGCGTCTTTCTGTTTTTTGGCTTCGTCGCGCTGAAGCCATAGGTTTTCAATGATGGAAGGTAGAAAATGAGATTCGCGGCTAAATACTGCGCCTTTAAAACCTTCTATCGCCGTGTCAGGGGACTTAAGCCCTTCCGCTAGTCCCAACGGATCGATTTTAAATGTACGAATGATGGAAGGATACAGGCTCTTAAAATCTAGGACTAAAACGTCTTTATATAAACCTGGCTGGGAACGCATGACATAACCACCCGGACTAGCCAAGCCTCCATTTTCAGGTCTTACCCCCGCGACATAAGACTTGCGGTGAAGCTTAGGCAAGTACACATTTAAAAACGCGGCCACTGACCCTCCGGGGCGACTCATATCTAGGCCGGTGAGAATACTGCGCAGTGCCAGAAAATCGATAAATTGGGTTTTATCCTGAATGCGGTTGACCAGTTCCGTATCTTTAAAGTTATAGTTAGCGAGTGCAACAGGGTCGCTATGATAAAGACGCTTTATCGCTTCAAGCTTGTCTGCAGCCTGAATAAGCTTATTTTCGCCAAGCAGTTCTTCAGATACGTGATCGAGCGAGAACGACTCGAATTGATAAGTCATTGTTTTTAGTGCTTCGATACCATCAATAACGCATCGCCCTGGCACATCAACGAGGGTTTGATCCTCCCACTGTCTTACAGAAGCCTCTCGGCTGTGGCGGCCGATAGCATACTTTAGCGAGTTAGCCCTAGCGCGGCGTTCAAGTACCGCCATATCGAACTGTTTAACATTCCAGCCTAAAATGATATCTGGGTCGTAGGATGTAAGATATGAAAAAAATGCTTCAAGCAATGCTTTTTCTGATTCAACGGTAATGAGCTCGTACGCGCTGTCTTTTTGTCCTTGCAATGTTTGCCCAACAAAACGTGGCGGGCATAAAAGCAGCACAACGTTGAGTCCTTCACCGGCTAACGCAATGCTAAAGAGTTCTTCATGCTCATTGCATTCGATGTCTATGCTAAGTGATGTAAATGTGGTTCTGAATTGACAGGGTCTGATTTGCGCATTTTCTATAACGATCTGAGGCGTATCGTCGAAATCTTGCGGAGCCAGAAATTCCACCGCACCATACACAAAGCGCTCCATTAAGTAGCGATCGGCAACGCGAATATCCGCTTCGTACAATATAATACTGCTTTCCTGCGCACGCTGGCGAAGCTGATGCATGTGTGATTCGGTTGCGGTTTTTACCGTCGCAACAGGAACTTGTTCCAGCGTGTGAAACCCGTCATCTGAAATACTGATCTTTGCAGAAATACGTTCGGCGATATTGCGTAAATCATTGGCGTGATCAACAGATACAAAGCAAGTGGGGTATTGGGGTGAAGAAATTAACCTAGCGGTGCTACTGGGCGTTTTTACCCATAGCTCAACATGCACCTTGCCTCGCCGGGTAAACGTACTTTTATTGAGTATGAACCCTTGTTGTATTGTTGAGGCTGACATGGATCTGATTTACTAACCGGCTTTGTTGACGTTAATTTCTTTAAATAGCCTCATGGGCGTGTACGTTTTATAAACTCGCATTACCATTATCTGTTCAATAACTGGCGCAAAGGTGCAATAAAAATGCGCTACCACTGTGCACGAGAAACGGCAGTAGGCTTAGTATAACGTTTGTTATCACCTACTCCTATAGATCTCTATTCGACAGATATGTTTGTTTTTGTAAGCAGCGCGAGTTAAAACGAAAACGTACAGTCTTTGTGCACGTTAGACCATGCACGTTAGACCATGCACGATAGAAAAGGTGAGGGCGATATGGAATATCTATTCGATAAACAGGTAGAGCCGGGCGAGCTAATAGAAGTGGCCGATGGTGTTCTTTGGCTAACAATGCCGCTTCCATTTGAACTTGACCACATAAATTTGTACCTGATCCGCGGTGAAGGCGGTTGGGTGGTCATTGATACTGGCATAGGAACGTCCACCACCAAAGCGCTGTGGGAGCGTATATTCAAGCAATTAGACGGGCCAATAGTTGGTGTCATCGTTACGCACTTACATCCTGATCATGTAGGGTTAGCGGGCTGGATAGCCGACACGTATAATGTTCCCTTTTATATGTCTCAAACTGAGTACTTTACTGCCAGAGCGTTTGCGGCAGGAAGAAATGGCGCAACGAATGACCGGGATGTGCAATACTACCAGCGAGCAGGTTTAGACGAATCCATGATCGCAAAGCTTACTTCTGGTGAAGGCAACGGCTACAGCAGCGTCGTTTCACCACTACCTATTAGCTACACACGTCTAAAGCATGGTATGACGCTGTCGCTTGGCGGTAACGAATGGCAGATCATCATTGGCCGCGGCCACTCTCCTGAGCATGCGTGCCTTTACAATAAGCAAAAAAATATTCTCATATCAGGCGATCATATTTTGCCGATTATCACGCCAAACATTGGCGCCTACTCAACAGAGCCTGATGCCAACACCTTAGACGACTACCTTTCTACGCTGCCGCAATTCAAGAATTTGCCCAAAGATGCGACAGTATTACCTGCTCACAAGCTACCCTTTATCGGCCTGCATGAGCGAGTAGATTCGCTTATTGCTCATCATCACGAGCACCTAAAAGCACTGTTAAATGCTTGCGAGCAACCTCAAACGGTCGTAGAGCTATTACCGGTTATGTTTAAGCGCAAGCTCTCTAGTCGCAACATGGTGTTTGCAGTAGCAGAGTGTTTGTCTCACCTTAATTACTTGCTTAATGAAGGAGCCATTTCGCGGACGTTAAACAGCAAGGGTGTGTATACATTTAAAGCCTGTGAAGTAAAAAAGCTTGCTTGTTAGTTCAGTCAGAGGACATACAAACAGAGTGAGGATTAACAACGTTTGACTCTGTACTGGGCTATCTGTTTTCTAGGCCGTTTGAGAGTTTTCCGTTTCGTTTTCTTTATTCTCTTCATTATCTTCACTGGACGGGGGCTGTGCTGCAGGCTGTTTCGGAATGGTGATCTCTACCACGGTTCCTTTTGCCTCTTTGCTGCTAATAGATATTTTACCTTGATGTTGCTCAATGGCGGTGTAAGCCACAGAAAGGCCCAGCCCTTGGCCTTGCCCTTCGGGCTTTGTAGTAAAGAAGGGTTCAAAGACTCGCTTTAGATGTCTTGTAGGAATACCGCAACCTGAGTCCAGTATTTTGATGGTCACCAACGTAGGTGAATCGAGCACAGTAAGTTTAATGAAGCCCCTATCTTCTATGGCCTGCGCTGCATTTATCATGACGTTCATTAGCGCCTGTTTCAGCGGCCCAGGGTTTCCCATTACCTCCACTTTCTCTAATTCACATTCAAATTTATATTGGGGCGTGCTGTACTGGGCGGAAATAAGCGTGATCAGCTGGTGACACACGGCGCAGATATCTACTATCTGCACGCCTTCGGTAGTCTCCAGCGAAAAGTTCTTAAGGTTTTCGACGATGTCTTTTACGCGGGTAAGACCATCTGTCGATTCGGCAATTAGCTCAGTAATATCGTCCTTTAACAAGTCGTAGTGATTAGACTCAAACAGTGCGTCGATCTGCTCTTTAAGTTCGTCGGTGAAGTGTTCGAGTTGCCCCTGAACGCCATCACAAATCGCAATAAGGTGAGTTGCGTATTGCTCAAGTGTATTGAGGTTAGCGCTCACAAAACCAATAGGGTTATTAAT
>NZ_JACSOE010000119.1:0-7644 GCF_014349115.1 Alteromonas sp. BZK5
GGATCTGTCCATTCGGGAGTTTTATTTAATTTCTCCAGCGAGACAGGAGCAAGTTTTGCCCCTGCAAACTTAGAGAATGGAACATCTGCGAAGTTGCAGACAACTCTGTCTATTAATTCATAGCCATTTTCTTCACCTTGGCTTATAAATTTGGCCACGCGCTCTTCAACAAGTGATTCTAGCGCATATGTAGCATCTCCTCGAAAAGACATGCTATTGCGTGAGCGGCCACTAAACCAACGACTTATATATTCATTTGATGATTCATCAAAATACACATTCAATTGATCATAATGGTATGAACCACTTTCCGAACGTCGGCGCATGACATACTGCTGTTGCAGTGTCTCAGACGTTGGTAATTCTTTTTGTGTATTCATTGTACCGCCGGCATTATCTATTGTTACCAAGTATCTGGGTGGTCTGGTTCAAACATCGCATTAATTTGCTCACTGATTTGTTCTTGCTTGAACGTGGTAATGTCGATGACGTTATGGTTTTGCTGCAATCCTCTCTTTTCTAGTGAGTAAGCGAGCTTTTGCTGAGCCTTGTGTATGTTTTCAGGCGTCATCAGCGCCCTCATCATCATTTCGGTTTCAGTTAATCCGTGGCGTTCATTCCGCTTACCTTTATTTCGCATTGTTTGCTCGTGGGATTTCTTCCTTTCAAAGTAACTTGTATAGGTATCATGGATAGCAAATAAAAACGGTGCATATTCAAATGCATTAAATTTTAACTGCTTGAGACAACGCATAAACACCACGTGGTTAGCGAGTCCCTCTACGGCGTTTTTCTGATGTAGCTGGCCAATAGCGGAGTAACAGGCCTGCATGGCGCCATTTAGTTCTATACTTCCCATATCGTCAATTTGATAATGGATATCTTCGCTATCGTTCGCTGATAATCCACACTGCAGTACAATGCCATAAGGAACAAAGTTACCATTTGTGACATTCAAACTGGGATCTGAATCTGTAATTTCGCTATCTATCTCAACGATACCTTTTTTCATATCTACGATGACATTTCTGCCGCTGTCAGGATTGAAGCGCTCAAGCCTGGCATCGACAATGCCATTCATATTCGAAAGAACTTTGACCGGGTCTGTGATGATCATACCTTCCATACGACCGGTAACCTCTGACACCAATATCTCCCAATTTAACCATGTTAAATCGTTTTGTAGTGCAGGTGGCGCCAGATTAACAATGACAAGGCTATCATCAACCAGCTGCTTAAAAGCACTCGGATGAATGTTTTCTAGACCAAATTGACGTTTTTTTGTGTACTGTTTTCTTGCATCACACAAACTACGATGATGCGATATCAACTTATTGGCGACTTCCTTTTCTGCCGTCGTCAAGTTTCCTAAGACATAATCATAATTATTCTCTGCCATGGGTTGCGTACTCCAATTCAAAGCCAGTAGGTTCAAGAATATTGCTATCTTCAAGCTCAACACTTAAATCCAGCACGGGAAGCAAGTCATTAAAATGCCGGCGCGTAACCGTTTTTTTCCGCATTTCATTAACAAATGGGCCCGTCCACGCTTGGCTACCATTGTTAACACATCCCATTTCAATTTGTTGCATGGTCTCTGCACCTAGAATAGTGCATATCACGAAATTGCTTTTTGCGAGTAGTGAGTAAGAATACCCCCCAATAATATTGCCTCTGTGATTAGCATTTAATTTCCTAGAGTGTTCAGGGATTGCATTGGGGCCTTTGTCTATAAACACATCGTTTTCAAAAACAAGCTCTGTATGTGTCAGGGTGATATTTTTATCTTGCGCGATAAAATGATACATACCCTTATAACCGAGATAGAAACGAGGTCTGTAGTACCCTTCGGCATCATCAAAATGGGCAATACAAAAAGCTTGCATTTTGCTTGGGTCATAGGATAGCCCCAGCTTTGGTGCTTTCATGAATTCCGCTTGCACCTCTTCGAGTGGAACAAGTGACATCATTCCTGCCCGCGCTGCTCGCAACCATTGATTCTGAAAAAATCGACATTCATCATCAAAGTTAAGCCGCGACCGTTTTGCAGCCAACAGTCCTGTAAACTCTGTATTCAACCCCCCCAATGGTGGAGGAGTAATAGCGTATGCTGGGTCAATCATTTGCATGTTAAAAACCTCGATTATTTTCCATTTGAGTAATGGACGGCTCAGCTTTGTACGCTGGCCATTCATTCGTATCTAAGCATTTTTTGAACTTATTTAGGTAATGGCGCAGTTTTTCTTTTGCGCGCATTTGCGTGTTAGGCGAATATTCTTTAGCGTCAGCAATTGGAACGTCCTTTTCGACCACAGCAAAGATGAAGGCATTTATATCTAATCCACACAAAGCGCCCACCATCCGATAAAAGGCATCTTGCAGGTCATAGCCCATATCATTAGCGTGATAGGTAAATGCGCGATCTTCGGCCGAACGTGCTGTTTTGACATCCCATGCTTGACCGAAACGGTTAAGGAAGTCGTAGCGGCATTTTACTAATAAGCCCGTTTCAGGCTCGACGGCGAAACAAGACAGTTCGGCTTCACCATCTGCAAGACCTACTGAAATGTAAGGGTTGCCCATCAATGCATCGTATAATTCATGAACGTGTACCCATGTATCGTAATCAATAGGAAGGAGAGTGAATTCATGGTTATTAGGATCATTCCATATGGCATTGTAAAGTGTGGTTCGCCCTGTCATTTCTCCCTTGATTATTTCAAGTCGTTCACAGGCGCAATGAGTATTGATAAGCATGTCCACTTCATCTTCATACTCCCAAATCTTTTTCGCACCCTCTGGCAACGCATCATTGATTCGCGTTTTCAAAGCATCACGTGTACCAGATACTTTTAATTCCATCTCCTTAGCTTTCGCCTTTAATTCATCCGTAGTGTAGGAATCAAAACCAACGTTCTCAGGTAGTTTGAAGTAGTGGTTGTAGAAACGAACAGCTTCAAGTGAGAGTTCATGTGTCAACGTACCAAAGTTGAAGATTTTCTGGGTTGCGGTCGTAATGGGCTTAGCTTTCTTATCGAAATATTTGCGCTTCACATGAAAAGCACTTTTTGTCGCCATTTCTTTAAATAAGCTTGATGAGTAACCATCTGTTGAATGGTATATATGATCCGGCATACCGCGATAAATGCCGGGTATTACATTTCCTTCATCGTCCAAGTGGTTATTATCACACCAGTCTATGATATTGACTGCATCAAAGATGTTTACATCGTTAGCTACTGCTGCGTTACCCATCATGGCGACTTCCTCAATCTGTTCTATGCCTCTATCGTATAGTGACTTTAAAACCTCGCTACTTTTTACCCATACCGTTGCTGTCTGGTATGGAATTCACGATAAAACGGCGGAAGTCGCTCTAGTAATCCGGCACCATATCGCTTTGTTAAAATACGTCTGTCGAATATAGCCACTTCGCCTCGACACTCAATTGACCTAATTAGACGACCTACTGATTGTTGTAATGCTTTTTCTGCACAAGGTAGTGTGAGTTGCATAAAAGGGTTTCCACCACTAGCCTGTAGATTTTCCGACTCGGTAATTTTTCTTGGCTCATTAAATGAGCCAAAAGACAATTTGGCGATGCCCACAAAGGTTAGATAATGCTTTTTAAGATCAAGACCCTCACTAAATGAGGCAAGACCAATCAATAGTGACAACTCCCCTTTATCAATTTTATTTCGATGCGTCTCTATGATTTGGCTTCTTGCGCCATCAACGCCTTGCACAAGCGTTGATTCTCGAAGAGCAGGTGGCAATAACGAAACCACCTCATTCATTTGTCGCTTTGAAACGAACAATTGAAGTCCTGCTTTGTGATAGCTCATAAATCGAATCAACTCATCGACAATAGCTTGTGAATGAGCAGTTTCATTTCTCCAATCAGGTTCGGGAAAATCTGGATAAAGGTGTAAACTTGAATATTGAAATGCCTCTGTGAAGGGCGAGTTAAAACGATATTCACAGGCCGAGGGTTTTGCTAGTCCAGACTCATGATTAAAAGATGAGAAAGCACCATCATTGGAAAGGGTAGCGGACATAGCAATCGATTTGTGGATACGGTCCCAAAAGAGCGCCTTCATGTCCTCAGACACATTCACTTTAGCACCAAAGAGAGTGGCTGAAGCACTGCCCTTTGCTTGATGGCGTTTATACCAGAACGCATCAGTCTCTTTCGCATTAAGATACATGGTTAACAAGGTACAACTGCTATCTATATTGCTATGGTGTAAACCAAGTTGACCTATTACTTGCGCCTCATCGATGTTTAGTTCCTTATCAACTGCATTAATTTCCTCTATAACAGAAGCAATTTTTTGCCTTACAACAACTAAGTCATCATAAATAACGTGCATACTCTCCAACATACCACTTTGTGTAATATAGTTTGTATCAAGTCTCCATATGGCTTTATCCCGTTCAGATATGGGAAGCGTTTCTGCATACTGTTGATACCTGTCATCTAAAAATTGCATAAAAGGAAGTAGGGCGTCACGAACGCGAACCAGTCGTTGATTAACTTCATGCTCGTGATTTTTTATATCAGCGATTTCCGATCCCATTGCTATGCCTATCGAGATAGCAGCAAGTTGACGTGTGCAGATGTCATAGAGCGCGCTGAAAGACATTTTTCTTTCCATAGTCCCGTGGAAATTGTCTACTAAATGATGCGCTTCATCGAGAATGTGGAGTGTTCTTTCTGGCGCTGGCAAAATGGCGGATTTTTCTAAGTCGGCAAAGACCATAGCGTGATTAGTTATAATGACGTCTGCACTTTCCGTATCCATTCTATTTTTGACGAAAGGACATCCGCTGCCCCAATACTGACATTGTCTATTACAAGTGTTTGCATCAGCACGAACACGTTGCCATGTCCTATCTTCCATCGTTAATTCTCGGTCTAAGTCGTCAACGATACCTGTCCATGTATCGTCTTTAAGCCGATACATAGCTTTCTTTACTTTAGTTTTCTCAACTTCGCTTATCATGTGGCTACCCTGTGGTGGGAGACCAACATCACTGGTGGTATCAATGTCATTTTGGCCAGTAAGTAAGTTAGCTTGTTCGCTATCGGGTCTCATTACTGCAAATGCGTTGCGCTTGCATATGAAGCGACCTCGACCAACAACAATGTGAGCTTTAAAGTCAACACCCGATGCTCTTAAGAGTTCAACATCTCTGAGAAGTTGTTTTTGAAGCGAAATAGTGGCCGTGCTATAGCAAATTTTGATGGTGTCATCTTTACTTCGCTTTTCATTAGCGACCTGGATATAGGCCAAAGCAGGAATAAGGCTACCTAAAGACTTACCGGTGCCGGTTGGCAACTCAGCAATAATGCTGTTAGGGCTATCTTTGTTTTCACAAATTTCAGTAATGGCATCCATAAACTGCAGCTGGCTATCTCTAACCTCAAAGTCAGTCAAATGCGTCTTAACACCATCAATGATTTTTCTTATCGCTTGTTGAATATTCATAATCTAAGAATAGGTCTATGAGTCTTTCTCCCATTACACACCAGCTTACAACTCTCGCAACTTTGTTAAATCAAGCAACAAATCCCACAGATTCGCGGATTTAATACACTTTTGAAAATTCAAAGTAACCTCACAAGGGAAAGCATGACCTTAAAAATAAGATCTATATGCGGGATTATTCTGACGGCGTCAGCATCTTTTGCATCTGCACACGATGTCAGTTGCGAGGAAATGACAAAGTCGTACTTCTTAACTGAGATGCCAAACAGTATCGGAAGATTTAATGAACCACGAAAAGAAAGGCCAGAAATGATAAAAAGGCTGATGTTTAGAGTGAAATTAAACTACCCAGATAGAGACATGCTGGCTTGTATTAATCAGGGGTTAAAAGATGCTCGGGCTAGCAAGGGAATCTATTTGAGAGACACACTTCACGGAGGGGTAGACGACATGCAATGAAGCGTTGTCCAAGCTATAAAATTAACTAAACCTGAGTACTTATAAGATTATGCACACAAAAGGGTTGCACAAAAAATAAGCAGCGTTAATATTATTTCAGCGCTTTAAGTCTTACACCATTTATGGCGTTGGGGTCATAGTATTTTGATTGGAAGGAATCGTCACAGCCAAACGTATCCTCAACGCATCGCATTACTTCTACTTGTGTTTGGTAGCTAAAGGAACACAATATTGATGGACGCTAAACATGAGTGAAATCTTGCACAAAGACATTGATTACCGTGCATTAAGAATGATTGTCGGTTTAATCGCATTGAGTATCGCTATTGTTTGTACAGGATTGTTTTGGTTCCATACCGAGACGAGCATTATACCAACCAGTATAAGCGTGACATATCACTTAGGTGCCAGAGACTTTTTTGTAGGTGCTTTATTCTCTGTGGGCGGCTTTTTAATCGCCTATAAAGGCTGGACAGACACAGAGTTATGGCTTGCAAAGATAGCTGGGGTGTGCGCAATACTGATTGCTGTTTGCCCTACATCCGTAAACTTAAAGTGGATTGAAAATGCAGACCTACCGTTTGACAAAACACAATGTAAAATATGCGAAACAGCAGAGTCTCTGAACATAAATGGTTTAACAGGCACCGGTGATAATAGTTCCTCTATGCAAGAAAGCCCAAGTGCTGAGTTAGATAACGATGATGGCAAGTGTATCACTACAGGTTCAAAGTTTACCCCAGTAGTCCATGGGGTTGCTGCGTTCACTCTGATAGCCATTCTTTTTTACTATTGCATTGGTTTTTACAGAAGGGTAGACGGTAAAATCAAAAAACATCCTGACATGAAATTGTTGAAGTGGCGTAGATTTATATACCTTGCTTGTGCTGTTTCTATGGCAATATCTGCTGTAATAGGAGGGATACTGCAGTGGATATCTTCTAACCCTGGTAACACAGCCATATTTTGGGTTGAGTTTGTTTGCTTGTGGGCTTTTGGTATTTCTTGGATAGTTGCGTCTAAACGTGCATGGCTAATCAGTTATGATAAGGAAACAGAAGCACAAGCTGACAACTAGCTCATCTATCAATTTAAGATGAGCCTGTTGCCTTTGCTTTAAACTTAAATATTTGCCAGACAGAGCCTCGATTCTTGTCCTTATACTCCTCTCTTTCGGTTTTTGCTTTTTCCTTTAACATCTTCAACTTTCTAAGTTCGCGCTCTTTTAATTTCAACTGTCTTTCAGACAATTTAATATTAGTGATTGTCGGATAACCTTCCGCGATGTCGTCGATATTAAACCTGCTGATGTCTTTACCATCATGAAAAACAGCGCTACCACGGTAAGTGGCGTCATTATCTTCACCTTGCAGAGAAAACTTATAGGAAATAAGTCGATAATAGTAAGTCAGGTTTCTAATCATTGATGTTTACCTTAAAAGATGAAGCGCTAGTGAATAGTGTTTGCCCGAGACTCTATAATGTTAAGTAGGTCTTTAATCTTTTTGGGCTTCTGATGAAGTTCATTACGATCACTTTCAGTAAATTGCCAATTACCATTTGGAGACAATTGGATCTTCAGTTCTATCCAGTGCTGAACCACCCGTTCCATGATAACAATGACGACCTTCTTTTGAACAAGTGAGTCCTGCTTAGCAAGTGTGATAAGCATTTTTTCTGTATCTGCTAAGTC
>NZ_JACSOE010000120.1:0-7464 GCF_014349115.1 Alteromonas sp. BZK5
CAATTACGCTAAATAACTGTGTACATGAGCCGTATACGAGGCCCGTATGTACGGTTCTGTGAGAGGGATGAGGCGGTGACGCCTCACCCTACTCGATGTGTCCGTTAGAAAATTCTATTAAGTCCATTAATAGCAGCGACTCGATAAGCTTCTGCCATGGTTGGATAGTTAAACGTAGTGTTAACGAAGTAATCTATGGTATTGCCTTCGCCCTTTTGCTGCATGATCGCTTGGCCGATGTGAACAATCTCGGAGGCACGTTCACCGAAACAATGAATGCCCAAGATTTCTTTAGTTTCGCGATGAAACAAGATTTTCAGGCTTCCTGTCTGCGTTGACGCGATTTGGGCTCTGGCCAAATGTTTGAACTGAGCTCTTCCCACTTCATAAGGCACTTTTGCTGCAGTAAGCTCTTGCTCTGTTTTACCAACAGAACTTATTTCCGGGATGGTGTAAATGCCTGACGGAATATCTTCTACCAATGCCGAATGTGTTTTTATACCAAGCATAGCTTCAGCGGCAAAGCGACCTTGGTTATAAGCCGCAGATGCTAAGCTTGGATAGCCAATGACATCGCCGACTGCAAATACATTGTCTACGTCAGTTTGATAATTTTCATTAACCTTAAGTTGGCCTCTGCCATCGGCTTTTAAACCAATATTCTCGAGTTTAAGTGTATCTGTATTACCCGTTCTTCCGTTAGCAAACAAGAGACAATCTGCGCGCATACGCTTGCCCGACTCTAAGTTTAAAATAACCGAGTCATCGGTAGCTTCAACCGAAGAATAGGCTTCATTGTGCCGGATGAGTACGCCATTGTTCCACAGGTGATAACTGAGTGCGTCTGATATCTCGTCATCAAGAAATGACAGTAAGCGATCGCGCATGTTAACGAGGTCAACTTTTACGCCTAGTCCTCTGAAAATACTGGCATATTCAGAGCCAATGACCCCAGCGCCATAGATAATTATTGATTTGGGATCGTGATCTAAAGATAGGATAGTGTCTGAGTTATAAATACGCGGGTGATTAAAGTCGATGTCTTTAGGACAATAAGGACGCGACCCTGTGGCAATAGCAATTTGGCCCGCAGTGACAGTATCTTTAGAGCCATCTTTACGGGTTATCTCTAACGTATGCGCATCTACAAAACTGGCTTCGCCGTGAAATAGCGTCACACGATTTCTGTCGTAGAAAGAAGAGCGAAGTCGAGTTTGGCTTTTCACCACACCGCTAGCATGGCGCATGATGTCTGAAAACGTAAGGCTTTTACTTAAATGGTTGTCGGCAAACAAGGGAGAAGAGTTATATTCAATAAGACGACTTACTGAGTGACGAAGTGCTTTCGATGGAATGGTTCCCCAATGGGTACAACCTCCTCCCACTGCCTCGTAGCGCTCAACAACCGCCACTTTTTTTCCGGCTTTGGCAAGCTGCATTGCAACGCCTTCTCCACCAGGACCTGTGCCAATAACGATAGCGTCGTAATGATACGACGGGGCTTTGGTTTTTTGCTTCGTTGCCATCTTACTTTCCCATGTTGTTACTTTTGTAATGCGATGTCACCACTAGGTTAGCCGTAATACAAAATGAATGATTCTGGTTTTAGTATAACGACCTTATCCAACTATAGAATAAAAAAAAACCACATAAGCAGACACTTATGTGGTTTTTAGCGTTCAAACGTATAAAAGAGGGCGTTAATTTACGCCATTTGCAATGACAAACTATGTAACTGTGTCCATTTCTCTTTCTGTACAGCAAATGCGTGTTTCAGCTCTTTGTACTTGTATGCAAGCTCAAGCCCTTCGATACTGCGCTTTAGGGTGCGTTGTTTAACGCGCATAACACGTTTTTTCGTGGCGTAGTATTCACTCATGCGCTGCATTAACAAGTCGTATTCTTCTTGAATGGTATGCATCATTTCTTCAGCATTAGGCAGTAGCGATACTTTTTCACTTGCTCTTTGCAGCTGCATTGCTGCTAACGCTTTCTCGATGCGCTCTTCTGGCACTTTGCGAAGGTTGGATGTCAGTCCTACCAGTGATAATCCCTTAATAAGCCATTTTGTAGGATCAAACTGATACCAGCGAATGCCATTACGATAGTCGTACTCAAAGATGTGATGGTAATTGTGATAACCTTCACCAAAGGTAAAAAACGCAAGAATACCGTTATCTCGTGCTGTGTTCTTATCGGTGTAAGGCTGGCTACCCCAAAAATGAGCAAGAGAATTGATAAAGAAAGTTACGTGATGCACTAGCACCAGGCGAAGTACACCGGCTACCAAGATCATGCCTAATACGTCACCATTTAAATAGCCCAGCAGACCTGTGATACCAAAGTTGGCCGCCAGCACGATGGGCAAATAGTAGTTATGCTGCCACATCACCACTTTATCTTTTTGAAGATCTTTACAGTTACTGTAGTCATCGTAACGTTTGGCCTGATACTCACGCAACATCCAGCCGATATGCGCAAACCAAAGCCCTTTCTTGGCAGAGTAGGGGTCTTTGTCGTTATCATCAACATGACGATGATGAACGCGATGATCTGACGACCAGTGCAAAATACTATTTTGCAGCGCCATAGCGCCACCAACCGCAAGGATCACACGAACAACCACATTGGCGTCGTAAGTTTTATGCGACCATAAGCGGTGGTAGCCGGCAGTTATAGACATACCGGTAAAGTAAAATAGGAATATAGCCGCACCGATTTCTGCCCAATCGATGCCTTGATACGCCACCCATAGCGGCACACCAATAAACGCAATTGCGCCAGATATAATAAATACCAGCACATTAGTAAGGATAAGAGGAGGTTTTTTCATTTTATACAACTTGGCTTACAACTGTTCGCTAATTTATCGTTTTACGAGGCTTCAGGCAAGCAAAACCCAGATTAGTTCTGCTTACATGTGTAAAGTTTAATTATAGTAAAGCTACGCTGAAGCGCTCGTTAATTGTGGCTTTTTCTGCTTAATGCTTGTTTATAAAAGAGATGATTCTGTTTCTCTTTCCCCACTGGTGTGTGTTGCGATAAACTACACATGCTAGTCTTTGATGTACGAAGTTTGATTGCGTTAATGGCTATACAGATGACGTAAGGGCTTCAACCCTAAGTGCTAAAAATCATCAAGCCGTTCAGAGCTAATCAACCTATGGTGCGAATGTGAGTCGACAAGAACAGAAATTAAAAACCCGCCAAAATATCATTCATGCTGCGTTTTCTTTGCTCGATGAAAATCGCAGCTTATCGGCAATCAGCTTGCGTGAAGTTGCCCGAGAGGCAGGTATAGCACCTACGTCTTTTTACCGACACTTCAAAGATATGGACGAATTGGGTTTAACGCTGGTGGATGAAGCCGGTTTAGCATTGCGGCAGCTTATGCGTCAGGCAAGGCGGCGGATAGCCTCTGGAGGCGGCGTAATACATACTTCTGTTGAAACCTTCATGGAATTTATTGCGGCAAATACAAACGTATTTCGTTTATTACTACGCGAGCATACTGGTACGTCGTCGGCTTATCGGTTGGCAGTATTTAGAGAGATTCAACACTTCATCGACGAGTTGACCGACTACATTATTGAACAGCAGGGCGTAGAATACGCATGCGCGCAGCTTCAAGCTGATGCTATGGTAAGGCTCGTATTCAGTGCTGGGGCAGAGGCATTAGAAGCAGACGATAAACTTCGCCGAGAAATCGGTGAGAGAGTGAAAGCGCAGCTTCGCTTCGTTCAACTAGGTGCAACGCAAAAAAGCGTATAATTGAATTAGTGGTTTAAGTCCACATCGTTTGCTCTAATCAAAGCCACCTTATTTTAATACGTCTTCATAGGCCTTTGTGACTCCAAAGGCCTTGTCAATTTGTACCAAAACTAACTTTTGCGTGTAAGTAAAACGCCAGCCTCAATGTGATGAGTAAACGGGAATTGATCGAATAATGCCGATTGAGCAACGTCGTGAGTTTCACTTAAAAGCTCAAGGTTTTGCGCCAACGTTTCAGGGTTACACGAGATATACACGATATTATCGTAATCCTGAATCATTCTAAGCGAGTCTTCATCTAACCCAGCTCTTGGTGGGTCAACCAATACAGTTGTGAAATTATATGTACTCAGATCAATGCCTTCTAAGCGACTAAACGTACGTTCACCTTTCATAGCCTGAGTGAATTCTTCAGCGGCGAGTCTTACGATCTTCACATTATTAAGCTGATTTTGTTCAATATTAAACTGCGCAGCTTGTACAGAGGGCTTGGCTATTTCGGTCCCCACAACATTATCGAAGTGAAGCGCTAGCGGCAGTGAGAAGTTACCTGCACCGCAATACATCTCCAGTAAATCGCCAGAGAGCGGCTTTACGCAATCTAGTGCCCATTCAATCATGCTACAGTTCACTTTGGCATTGGGCTGAGTGAAGCTATTTTCGATATGCTTAAATATGAATTCTTTGCCATTAACGGGTAAGCGCTCAATAACAAAATCGTTGTCGATAATAAGCTTTTGTTTTCTCGCACGGCCGATAATATTTACTTTCGGAAAGTGAGCCTCGAGTTTCGCCTTTAATTCTTTTGCAGCCTTTTGCCACTTCTCATCTAGTTGACGATGGTATAAAAGGCTGATGACAAGCTCGCCAGATAGTGCAGAAAGATAATCGATTTGAAAAAGCTTCTTTCTTAGCGCTTCATTTGGTCTTACTTCTTTTAACAACAGCGCCATAGCATCGTTTATTGCTTTACAAGCAGGAGGAAAGCTATCTACGCGATACTTTTCTTTTGTTTCCTGGTTGAACATGATGTGAAACAAATCATCGCCCTCATGCCATACTCTAAATTCGGCGCGCATACGGTAGTGTGTTGGTTGCGATGGAAATACGGTTAAGTCAGGCGCATTGAACGGAGAAAGTAACGCAGTAAGACGTTCTACTTTTTCGTCCAACTGAGCTTGATAGCGTTGTTGTTCGGCAGCGGTCATAAAATTCTCCATTCAATATTAAGGTCGCGAATTGTAGCCCCTTAAAAAATAACTGCAACACGCGCTACCTACTTATGCACAACTATTGCTCGGGAAGTATTATTAAAGAAGTTGTAGTAAAAAATGCTGTATTAAAATTAAACAATACTGATTCTTTGCCGATAATAAGAAAGAGGATAGTGAGGATCAAATTATGAACGTGGGTCAAATTAAGGCTTTCATGGGCGATCAAAAGGTTGATCAAAAAGCAGATCAAAAGGCATCTGTTCACCCGAACGAAGCATTGAAAAAGCAGTTGCAGCAAGATGGATTGAAGCAAGCAGCTGAATTTTCGAAACAACAAGCGGCATCAGTATCTGTTTCAAGTAGCCAAACTAGCATCGGCTTACGTGTGGTGAGTAGCAGCCTTAACCAAGCGTTAGTTATAGATGGCCAAAAGCCACAAGAAGCCAAAGAGAAAAGCATTGAAGATAAGTCGAACAGTTTGTTCGACTTTGAAAAAGTTGCCAGAAACGTACTTAAGTTCGTAGGTGGCGTCATTAGAGGTGCGGCAAACGGTGGTGCCAGCGAAGAAAAGCTTAATGGCTTATTTAGCCAAGCGAGAGAAGGCGTAAGCCGTGGATTCGCTATGGCTGAAAAAGACCTCGCTGGTTTCATGAATGAAGAGATTGAGCAAGGGATGACAAAAAGCCGCGATCTCATCGATACAGGAATAAACGATCTGGAAACTGACATATTTGGTCGCCAGCAGCCGAACGCTGTAACGCTTTCGTCCTTAAACGCGGTAGCTGCATCGGATGAGAAAAGCGGAAGCTTGCTGATTCGAACTAAAGATGGCGACGAAGTGAGTTTTAGTTTTGAGAGTCTTCGCTCGTTCCAAGCGTCTCAACAACTTAATTTCCAAGCACAGGCATCTCAGGAGCAATCAGGCGGTAGTGACGAGCAAGGCGAAAACAATTTTTCAGCGTCATACCAACAACAAACTTCGTACCAATACTATGAGCGAAGCGGTATTAGCTTTACATTGAAAGGCGAGCTTGATGAAGATGAGTTAGAGTCGATAGCTGATTTGGTTGGTCAAGTTCAGGATCTCGCCGACACCTTTTACAGTGGTGACATCGACAAAGCATTTGAAGAAGCGTTAAGTTTAGGCTTTGACGATAAAGAGTTAGTTGGCTACGCGTTACAGTTAAATAGAACAACACAGACCGAAGTACTAAAGACGTATGAGAACATCCAACATTACAATGAAGACAAAAGCGATAATTCGAAGTTTGGAAATGTGGTTAGCCCTATAGCGCAATATCTAGAAAAGATGATGGATACTTTTGCTAATGCCGAAAGTACGTTAGGAAGTAACGAAGACTATAATACCTTAATAGGTGGGTTGATTAATGAGATGAAAGACGTGCAAGTGCCAGATCTTGTATCTGCTATAAATAGGTTTCATGCTTTCAATCAAACGTTACTTAATGGACTTCCTCAATCTGTTGAGACAAGTGAATAACTAACTATTTATTAATATAAAAGCCCGGTAGCGAAAGCTAACCGGGCTTTTTTATAGCCTATAAACCGTACTCACAAAATTATGCGTGTTCGACTTTGTCCTTTGCAGGGCGAACTTTTAGGGTTCGCTCCTGGAAGATTGAGTCGTTAGTTTTATCGATTACGCTGTTTAAGTCGTCAGTTACAACTTCGATAAAACCGTATCCTTTTCTTTTTCCAGTTTTACGATCCTTCATTAAGCGAACCGACTGTACTTCAATAAAG
This sequence comes from Alteromonas sp. BZK5, assembly GCF_014349115.1. Lineage (NCBI taxonomy): Bacteria > Pseudomonadati > Pseudomonadota > Gammaproteobacteria > Alteromonadales > Alteromonadaceae > Alteromonas > Alteromonas sp. BZK5. The sequence goes on from NZ_JACSOE010000120.1 coordinate 6,750, forward strand.
CTACTGAAGTATTCCTTTACTGCGTTTTCGTTTGCTCTATAAGGCAAATTACCCACGTATAAGGTTTCTACTGATCCGTCATTAGAATGTGCTCTGGCATCTGAGGAAGATGGACTTTGAATAAGAGACGCTAGCCAAGGAGTAACGATACCGCTGATCAGCAGAGCTGCTGAGACGGTTAGTGGAACATGGACGTTTAAACTAGCAGAAGAAAATAACAAGTAACCTGCAATTGCAAAGATAGCGCTAATAACAGCGCATTGAATAAAGCCTACTTTCATATACCTACCTTTCTATTGTTTATTATGGTGTTGGAGGCTGTACATAGTTTACTCATTTGTAACAAATTGAACAATAAAATGTGAAAAAACTAGTCGAAAGATGCATTGAGCAACGAGAAATGATGCAGAAATGAGCGGTTAACACCAAAAGTGGCTTAAAAAGCAAAAAAATCCAATTTAAGTGTTGATCTTTCACAAGAGGTATCTATAATGCGCTCCACGTTCTGAGGGGGCTTCGAGAAAAACAAAGTCAACTCAGCAACAAGTGCGAAACCAAGTTTTCAAACAAATAAAAAGTTTAAAAACATGGTTGACATCGAAAACAAACGATGTAAAATGCGCACCTCACTCGAACAGGGTGAGTCACTAAGAAGCAACGGCTTCGAGTGAATGTTCTTTAAAAATTTAGACAAGACAATCTGTGTGGGCACTCG
>NZ_JACSOE010000121.1:0-7438 GCF_014349115.1 Alteromonas sp. BZK5
GTTTGAATTCTTTCGAGTAGCTTTTTCGGGTTTTCATATACACTCCAGTTGAGATAATTATCTCTTAACTGGGTGTGTGAATCTATTGGAGCACGTCAATAGTAACTTCAAAAACAGGAATGTTGTGAAATATAAAGTCTTCTAGTTTGTAAGATTCACATCCATGCGAATACGTCACTTCTATAGCAATCTTACCACCCCATCTATCATACATTTCATGTTCTTCACTAAACGTACATAAGATATCTGGGTAGTATTTAGAATTATTAGGCAAATGTAAAAATGGTTCTTTCCTAACTGATTCAAAGTCAAACTCTAGCGGGCTTCTCTCACACTCAATAGGAGAGAGAAGGGTCATGCTTGTCAGTCTTGATAAAGCCTCCACTACACATTTATGAGTCATTGACTCGTCATAATTCCTATCAAATTCCCTATCACAATCTCCTTTCTTATACCTTTCAAACTGCTGGTTCACAGTATGTACTTTCAATCTATATCTTTTTTTGGGGTCAGGATTTAGACTCCAATATTGAAATTTTTTGTGTCTATCTGGATCATCTAGCTTTACTCTGATTGCTTTTTCAATATTCACTTGAAGCAATTTACCTGTGCTACGATCAATCTCATACTCTGAAGAATCTTTCTTTCTAACGTAAGCTACTTGAGGGCGTTGAATTATTAGAGCCATTAAAATCTCACTATAGGCTAAGTGTGGTAAGACCCGAACTTTCTAGACATCTTCAAGCTGCTGATATTAATGCTTTTCACATTTAGCTGGAGGCTACCCTCCGCTTGTATCTTGTTTGCGTCTAGGATTGTAAAATACATCTATGTAATCGAATACTTCAGTTATTGCTTAAGCCCAGGCTGGATAGCTTTTTCTTTCCACCGCGCCGATGTTCATAGGGAGAAATAAGTGAGAATATGTCTTTCTGTATCATTCGTCATTTTTTCAAAAACTGGACAAGTAAAAAGGTAATCAGATATTGAGCGGACAGCTTCTGCTAGTCCATTTATTAGCCGTATTTTCGCTTTATGAACATATCGTCAATGAACAAAGTGAACTACGTGATCTAAAAGACTTCCATTCGGCTAACTTTTTCTGAAATCGTTTTGATGAGCAATGACAGAGCTTTGTATTCGACATCATCATCCACCAATATGAGATATTGTGGTTCAACATTCAGGTAACGCAGTGGCGTTGCCAACTCATCCCGATACAATATGCTCGCCACTTTTAGCCTGCTGAGCTCTTTATCAACCATCACCACGCGCCCCAATAAATCACATAGTTTATGAATATGTAATTGCAGCCCTTGAGTATATTGTATACGTAATCGAGTTTCTTCAATCTTGCTGATAAACATGCTGAACTGTCTCAACGTTTGATCAAATGGTTGGTGCGCACCGTTCTGGTAGTTTTTAATCACATTAAAGGTGACAGGTAATCTGGTAATCCTGCATTTTTTGTTTTGCATTAAGGCTCGGCATGCTGCCGAGTGTTTTAGACGTTCCTGTAAGTCTGGCCCAACAAAAGGCGCGTTTAGAAGTTCTACCAATTCTTCTTCTATCTGCTTGAGTTTAGCCAGCATGGGCGGGAACACCGCTTGCCTTTCTTGGGACATTACTGCTTCTTCGTGAACCTGTTTAGTTTCTTTGAGTTCGCGGCGGGTCTCCGACAACTCATCAATTTGAATTTTTATGGATGTAATTAATAGCAACGTGGCGAGGAACGTTAAAATTGGATTGAGCACACCGCCGAGAAAGTCGCCGAATGCGCCAAAGGTACTTTGATCACCAAACTCGCCGTTAAACTCTGAAAAATATACTGTGAGCAAGATGGCTACGATGATAACAGGCAGGAACTTGACCGCGTAGATCAAAGACTCAAACTTCTTTTCCAAGTCGACTCTTGCATCAGGCTTGTCCTGATGCTCTTCGGTAATGCCTGTTTTTTTTAAGATTTCTGTAAACTCATCCATAAGAGCTACTCCTAGTGAAAATTAACATGCTGATATTACAATTAATTTGCCTAAATTTGCACATTTCTATGTCCATCTCATCAAGAGAAGCGCTATAAAATTTCGTATCCGATCATGTTTGCATCAAAAGGGTAGCCACCTGAGAGCTGCGTAGCTTTGGTGAAAGTTTAAGGAGTACAGCTATATAAGAACTTCTATGCTTTGCGGCATATTAAAGTAAAAGCCCGATGTTCTTATCTCTATGTCGATTGATCGCGCCGAGAAAACTTGTAAAAAGAACGAGGGTAGTGTATTTTTTGAACAGCTCTAGTGTTTGTTAAATAAGTACAAATCCAATTCTACATCGAATTGGTAAGTTCAGGGAGGATTGCTTATGAATAGGAACTTTTTACTAACCACAGTTCTATTAATTTCCGGCTGTACACTCTTTACACCACCTCGAGAAAATCCATTCTTAGCTGAAACATTTGAAGCTACAGAAAATAAAAAGTCTATGTTTGGAATGGCAGCAACAGATGCGAATAGACGGGTTGCCATTTTAAATGTCATTAGCGGTCAAATTTGTGTGGAACCGCCACCTGAAGCCGCAAATACAATTTCAGAAGCGTTCACCGCATTATTTGAGGCAGATGTGCAAGATAAAGGTAATATTGCCGCCAACTTATCCCAATCTATTACACAAAATATTAGTCAGCTTTATAGACGGTCCCAGACTGTTCAACTTTACCGAGACGCGGTATTTGCACTTTGCCAGAGTGCTATAAACGGGTCGATAGTAGTGGATGATGCAACACTAGCTTCGGTCCCTGTAGATATTAGGGAAAAGGTAGCGTTGCAAATTAAAAATATTGACGATTCTGAATACTACAAGCCTCAGCTAGAGGAAATAAGTACAACGGGATTAGTAAATTTACAAGCACTAAATGCTATTAGATTCAGAGTTGAGGACCTTAGAAATGAAAATAAGAATGATGATGCTAAAAAATTGGAGGATGTAGCTAACACTTTAGGCGAAAGTCTGAGAAAAGCTGAGTTCAGAAGACGTTTAGAAGATGGTTTAAGAGAAGCTTTTGATGTACTAAAAACTGAGCTTCCCCAGTTTTACGAAACCGAAAAGCTAAGGTTTATCGTCGAGCTAAGCAAACCAGTACAAGTTTGTAAAACTGATGTAAAATATGCTGATGATGGTAAGACCATTAGTGAGAAAAACGTAAGTTGCGACGTAAAAATTCCTAAAGGTATTGATGAATCTGTTAAAGAATATATTAATGCTTTAAGAGCTAAAACCAACAATACTGATTGAGCAATAGTTTTTTTTTCAAAGTTGATGTAACGTAATAATACTTCAAGTATTAGTTCACGTTAATGACGATTAACGCAAACTAAATATTCAACTAAACCAGATGTTATCGAGCCTCAAATTTAATGTTTGAAGAGCGTGCTATACGGATATGCTGACCTAGAGCAGTAATAGCTTCTTTGATGCAAACTTTCTTCTAGACACAAAAAAACCGACTCAAAGGTCGGTTTCAGTATCTACTTCTGTAAAGAATAAGATGGTACCAGTGGGCGGACTTGAACCGCCAAGCTATCGCTAGCAACGGATTTTGAAAAGACGGTGGCTATTTTAGTTTTATAAAATCAATTACCTATCAGACGAAAAAGAAACTTTGCAAATTCTTTACATAACTACTTTGATTCTCAACCAAGATTCCAGCCAATTTGCGCAATTAGTACTGCTTTGTAAAAAGTCTACCTTTAGATTAGCAAAATGATCATAACATGCGCATAATATAAGCATAACATGTGGAGGTGTTTATGAACGTTACTCTTGGCTCTGAATTTGAAAAACGCATAAATGAAAAAGTTGCATCAGGACTTTACACATCTGCAAGCGAGGTGATCAGAGATGGTTTACGGTTGTTGTTTGAAAAAGATGTATCGAAGCAACAGCAACTTGAGATACTAAGAGAAGAGGTTGGTAAGGGCTTTAAACAGTTGTCTGATGGGCAAACTTCCGATAAGTCTACGCTGGATATTTTTGCTGAAGTGAGCAAAGAAATCGATGGCAAGGTATAAATTATCTGAGCTTGCTGAGGAAGACTTGCGACTCATATCCGCCAAGACCATCGAAAAATGGGGGCTGTCTCAGGCGAAGAAATACGTGTCGCTGCTACATGAAACTATGATTCAGATTGCGACTACTCCTACTTTGGGAAGAAACAGACCTGAACTGTTTGAAAAGGCTAGAAGCTTTCCCGCGCAACAGCACATTGTATATTATTGGCAAACCGAAGCTGGAATAGAGGTCGCTAGAATATTGCACCAGCGCATGGATGTACTTATAGCGTTTGAGTGATGACCGAGCTAGAACGTACCTACCCAAAAATAGTTAAGGTTTGCCTGGTGTTTATTGTGGAAGTGGTTTAACGAGAAAGTTAGAACCACAGGCACAAAAAAACCGACTCAAGGTCGGTTTATTGTTTCTCTTCTTAGTAAATAAAAAGAGAATGGTACCAGAGGCCGGACTTGAACCGGCACGCTATTTCTAGCAACGGATTTTGAAATAAATGCGCATACATTACTTTATTGAAATCATGGGTATATGTTTACATTGAGAAGCTTTGCAAATTCTTTGCAAAGTCAGGCCTCATTCCTACGAACAATGTCAAGAAATCTCTTCCGCTTACTTATCAGGTTGTAATAGTAAAAATCATCAAATGTAATAGTCTTCCGGAACACCTCATCCTGCCAACGGAAGCACGTCACCAACAGAATATGACAGGCAGTATTTTAAGGACATAGAAAGTGTCTAGGAAAGTCAGGCCTTGCCAAATGATCCCCGCACCAATAGTTAAAGTACAAATACGCAACAATCCATAAAGCCATTAATTGAATCAGGGATGGATTAACATCGCCAAAAACGTGGGAACAATGAGTGAGTTTTTAACGCAATGGCAAGAGACTGCTCATACTACCTTGGCACTGTTTATATGGCTTTTTAGGTTTTCGTGCTTGGCTACCTAATAAGCTCAATGAGCCAAGTCTTTGTCAACAAAAAGCGAACGCAAAAACCTATGGAAAAATTGGAGCCAAGAGTGCCCGCCTACCTCTAGTCTAAGGGTACTGCACTCTAAGGCCTATGATGGTTCAATTTGACGTCATTATGGCTTTGCCGGTTTACATAAATGCGGGTGGTTCAATTAGGGAGTACATAAATCATGATGAATTGTATGGGAGAGACGATGGGGGTTGAAATGATGATAGGTATGGGTTTGATCTGGCTACTGGTAGTGATGGTCCTAATCGGGGCAGTGGCTGCGTTGTGGAAATACTTACGTTCAGATAAAGCGCGTGATGAATAGAATTAAACATTTGTCTGCAAGCCCGCAAGCAAATGTCATTTCTTTTCCTTTTTAGTAAATGTTGTCTGGAAAATGTGGTAGGCCCCTTTTATAAAACCTGGTCACAATGGACCCCATGTACGCAGTGCTTATCTGTACTCAGGCAAGTTTTGGAAATGGCGTAATTAGCTTACTTGACTTCTAAAGAAACAAGTATAGAACGAGTGCGAAAAAATATGAAGATTTTATTGGATGGAATATATAAAAGGTAAAACATGGAACCAACAAGAAAAAGTGATTTAAAAAAGGCCAGAACGCTTCAAATATTAAATGTCATCTATGATGCAATTGAAGTCATAGTAGCTTTAATCGCAGGAATAATTGCTAATAGTTCAGCGCTCATAGGGTGGGCATTGGACAGTACAATAGAGGTGTTAAGCGCTACCACGCTAGGCTGGCGTCTACACGGCGAACTTAAGGGAATTGATAAAAAACAAGTAAATAGACGGAAGAAAATCACTCTCTACGTGATTGCCGTATCATTTACTTTGGTCTGCATATTTATATCTTATGATTCCGTTACAAAACTTCTTAGTCAGCAAACGTCAAGCTGGAGCACTATGGGGTTAATCATTTTAGTTACTTCCTTGCTTATCAACCCGATTTTGATTCATTTCAAAAGAAAATATGGCCGCAAGCTGGATAGCCCGGCGTTACTCGCCGATGCTAAAGATACCTTTATCTGCTTATACCAAACGATCGTTGTCCTTGCCGGTTTGCTATTGGTAAATTGGTTTGGTTGGTGGTGGGCTGATCCTGTGGCGGCATTGCTCATTGTACCTTATGCAGCAAAAGAAGGTTGGGAAGCTTACACTAAAGCAAGAGACATCAGTATTGATGAGAAGTAATACCCGCATCACCTTAAATAATTCATTCTCTTAGCACTGACTTGTTTCGTCACGTATCAACCAAGTGCTTCAGGCTCAGGCATCATGATACAGCACAGAATGTAATGTTCCATGCACCGATGGTTGAGATACAAATACGCAGCAATCCATAAAGCCATTAATTGAATCGGCGATTGATTAACATTGTCTTAAAGGAGAGAACAATGAGTGAGTTTTTAACGCAATGGCAAGAGGCGGCTGAGCTTACTCGGGGCGCTGATAAACGGCATTGTTTTAATCGTTGGTTCTGCCTGGGTCCTTTATGAGGCAGTGCCACGGCTGAGTAATCCAGAGATGCCAGAAACAGAAGGCATGATTGCACTGGCTATTCTTGGCGTACTGGTCAACGGCTTCGCCGCGTATAAATTACAAGGTGGTAAATCGCTGAATGAAAAAGTTCTGAACTGGCATTTACTCGAAGACGTTTTAGGTTGGGTAGCGGTACTCATTGTCGCTATTGTTATGCAGTTCAAAGACTGGCCTGTTCTGGATCCGGTTCTTTCTATCGGATTTACGCTTTTCATTCTGTTCAACGTTATCCGAAATCTTATCAGCACCGTAAAACTGTTTTTTCAGGCGTCACCAGACAACGACCTTTTACAAAACGTGACTGATAAATTGCTTGAACTTGATGCTGTTAGCAATCTGCATCACCTGCATATCTGGTCACTAGATGGTGAGCATCATGTCGCGACAGTTCACATCGTTAGTCAATTTGAGTCGAAAGCTGAATACCTAATGTTGAAAGAAAGCATAGCGAATGCTTTGGATGAATTTGAATTGTCACATACAACCATAGAGGTTGAGAATGGTCTAGAAGATTGTCGTGACACCAAATAGCTAAAGAAGCGATAGGTCACGTTAATGTGTATTAACATAATCTAAAAATATCTCTATAAAACAGGTAGCTATTGTCACTAAGCCATATATACTCGGAGTAAGCGCATTATTTTTTCTTTGCAAATGAGTATTTATGGCTAAGCAGTTAGCAAGACACGACATCGACGACACGCTCTACGTTTTCCTGCAAGATAACAGCAAAAAATGGTACGCCCGTTTTCAGCTTTTCGGGAAATGGCACTGCAAGTCAACTAAACAAGTTGATAAAGAAGAAGCTGTAGCAGCGGCTAGATTGCTACGTATGGAGTGGAAAATAAAAGCGGAA
>NZ_JACSOE010000122.1:0-7282 GCF_014349115.1 Alteromonas sp. BZK5
CAGAGGAACTCAACTACGGAGTCGATCTATCAACCATCTGAGGGTGGTATCAGATTGATGGGGTGAAGGTGCCCCATCAACCATTAAATCCGTATACCCGGATTTCTGTGGCTGGACTTCTTATCGTATTCGCGGCTGAGAAATGGTTTCTAAAGCTCCATGCGTATGATGATGATGATAAAAATTATAACTGATGCAAATCATTGAAGCTGTTCATGAACTACATCGACGGAGTAAGACAATATTCAGCGTAGGCAGAGTAGCAGCCTAAAAGGTAAGCGCAGTTGTTATGAATAGGAAAGGAATTAACCGGCATTAGCGTGCCGGTTATTTTTACTCGTGGCACACTTTAACCGCTTTTTTGCTGCTTCAGTGTATTCATTATTTCAGCAAACTCCTGTCCTTTTGACTCAGGTGGCTGGCTACAACCCTGCTTCTCTGTATTGGTTTGACTGGGTAGTTGCATGGCTTGCTGTAAGGCTAATTCTGAATTATTGGTTATCATAATATCTCACCGTTAGTTTAAATTTATGTGGCAGTAGATATCAGCAAATATCGTACCTGTGCTAAAAGGACAAATACTGACTATTTATTTAGCCCTCACTACTACAGCTGCCTATTGTAAATACTGGCAATAAGCCAACCCAGTACACCTGCGAACAAAGCCCATAAAGCTCCGCCTATCACTACACCCAATAAAGGCACGTTCCATATCATCCCTTGCCAGTCTGAAAACATTATATTACCAGCCATGGGTGACATCATGTCGGGCATTGTAATAATGAACAAAGAACTAACAACTAACAACACTCTCGAAGCTGAACGATGCGGCGCACGCGAACGCAAATACATTTTCTCGAATTTTCATCTTACGCCTCCTTAAAGCCAGCATCATAATGTAACGACATCGCTCAGCATTGTTGTTGAGTGAGAACGTAGAGCACATTAAGGTTATGTACGCTTCCTGTGAGCGCCCTGCGGCAAGTGGTGGCAACTCCACGGTTTGTGCGTCGCATTGTCTTTTATATTTTGATCTACAAACTGGTAATAACCTTCTTTTGTGTGTGTCCACCAGTCATTGTGAAGATCTGCGCCGTGTTTTCGAATGATCGCTTCAATACCGTCTAAATCGATATGTGTCGCATCATATGCCAGGTGAATAGCCCCTTCTTTGATGTTGTAGCTCACCTCATCAATGCCAAAGAGTTTGTCAATCTCTTCAATTAGGGGCTCGCAATTTGCCTCATAGACATTGCTGAGCCGTAAATTCCGAACGACTAAATTTGCTTCTCTGACACCGACTCTGTGGTCTAAATCACTCATATCTTTCTCCTCGGGTGTTAATTTGAATGTTTCTGAGATTCGGGTGAATGGCTTCCATCCATTTTCGACATCATTACTTCCATCATCTTAAGATGCCTTTCTGCCATATCAACTTGGTTTTGCATGGGTTGCCCTTCCATTTTTTCGTGCATTATATGCATCATTCCCATCATGGATTGCATGTGTTTTTTCATCATTTCACGCTGCTTGCTGGGATTCTTTTCTTCTTTGATAGCGTTAACTTCTTCCTTCATCGACTTTATTTTTGCATTCATCATATGCATATCTTGGCCACGCATAGGCATTCCCGTTTGAATCTCTGGCTTGTCTGAGCCCTTATGCTCATGCTCTTCCATTTGTTGAGCTTGCGATGTTGCAGCCATTACTAATGTGGTTGAAAAAATGATTGATTTAGTGAATTTTTTCATGGCTTTCACCTTTTAATTTAAAGTTGAGGTTTGGGATCCAGCCAGGTGTCGTGTTGATATAGCTCACATACTCATCGCCAAATTCAGCAATAGCCAGAGCTTCTTCACGCTTTGCCAGTTTCACATACACAACAACTAAAACTGGAAACATGACCAGTGTGGGAATGGTCGGCCATTGCAACAAAAAACCGAACATGATCAGTATGAAGGCTAAATATTGAGGGTGGCGACACCGCGCATACCATCCAGTCTTAGCTAAGTGATGGTTCTTCTGAGCGTGGTGCAGCACATTCCATGCTGAGGACAAGATAAAGAATCCTGCAACAATAAATACCATACTGGCGATATGAAATGGGTCCCAGTGGGCGTCGCCTTTAAAACCAAAGAAAGTATGCAACAGATGTCCGTTTTCGTGCGCAAAAAAGTTTACTTCCGGATAGGTTTCAGCAAGCCATCCTGACAAGAAATAAATAGTCAGTGGGAAGCCATACATTTCGGTAAACAGGGCTACAATAAACGCAGAAAATACCCCCAAACTTCGCCAGTCGGTGGAAGATTTTGGCTTTACAAAACTGAATGCAAAAAAGATAAAAATAGCTGAGTTCAGTATCACCATTGACCATAAGCCATAATCATATGTATCATTCATCTTGGTTGTCCTTTTTAAGTGACTCCTTTCGGCCTTCCTCCAACCCCTGAATGTATCCATCACGATAAGCCGCGTTGTTATCACTCAATTCCTGAAAACTTTTCTGCTTATTGTCACTGTCGCGAGAATGTTCGTGGGCGTGTCCGTGTTTACCGTGGCTACTGTGCATGAATATATGCATGAATGGGCACAGCAATAAAATCAAATAGGGAAGAAACTGAAGGACATGATGACCATGTTCGAAAATTAAAAAATAAGTAACGGCAGCGATCATCGCTAATGCTGCCCACCCTGTAGGTGTTGACCAAAATCTGGGGTGACTGTTTTTCATGACTCCTCCTATACCACCGTAAGAACACCGCGATACATCTGCATCTGGCAGTGAAAAGTATGTTCGCCCTGTGGGACGTTTTCGAGGTGAATTGGTGTTACCTCATTAAGCGTTAGCTGCTCACTGATATCTAATGAAGGAATTAGCAGTACTTCGGAACAGGGAGACTCATCTTTGCGCAAAAACTTCAACGTAACAGATTGGTTTGCGTTTACCTGAATAGACGCTGGTGAGTACACGCCATTTTTTACTTCTATGAGTATTTCGTTACTTTCAGTAACTGTCTGATCAGGCTTGTATAACCAAAACCACCAAATAATCAGTGCAATACCCGTAAGTCCCACAATATTAATTATCATCATAAGAAAACTCCTTAGTGGTCCTTTGCCTTGAATAGGCGAAGCCGGTTCGCATTTGATACCACTGTTAACGAAGAAAATGCCATGGCGGCTCCGGCGATAACTGGGCTTAGCAATACTCCGAAAAATGGATAGAGCACGCCCGCCGCAAAAGGTATACCTGCTACGTTGTAGATAAAGGCTCCAAACAAGTTTTGCTTAATGTTGCGCAAGGTGGCTTTACTAACCGCTATAGCATCGGCCAGACCATGCAACGAGCCGCGCATCAGGGTGACATCGGCGCTTTCAATGGCAACGTCCGTTCCTGTACCAATGGCAAAGCCAACATCAGCCAAGGCAAGAGCCGGAGCATCGTTAATTCCATCACCAGTCATACCCACTACTTCTCTCTGCTGCTGTAATTCATGTACTTTGTTGGCCTTATCTTCGGGCAATACTTCAGCAAAAAACTCGCTTATTGCCGCTTTCTTTGCCACTGCAGCAGCAGTTTCTTTGTTGTCCCCCGTTAACATGATGACCCGGATATCATTAGCCTGAAGACGCTTGATGGCAGAAACAGAGTCAGGTTTTATCGGGTCGGCAACCGCTATGATGGCAGCAAGTTGTCCATCTACAGCGAAATACATGGGAGTTTTGGCGTCTTTGGCCAGTGTTTGTGCTTTCTCTGAATAATTACCTATGCCCACCCCTTTTGAAGCCATAAGCTTGCTGTTACCAAACAATAAGGCCTTTCCTTCACAACGGCCTTCAACCCCCATACCGGTAATCGCATTAAACTCTTCGGTTTTCAGCAGCTCAATGCCCTGGTCGTGGGCACTTTCTACTATCGCCATTGCTAATGGGTGCTCTGAACCATTTTCCAGACTAGCTGCCAATTGCAGCACTGTCTTTTCATCACTGAAATTGGCTAAAATTATGTCAGTGACCTTGGGTGTACCTTCCGTAATCGTTCCGGTTTTATCCAGTATCATCACACTGATTTTTGATGCCGTTTGTAGCGCTTCGCCGTTGCGAATTAGCACGCCGGCTTCAGCAGCCTTTCCAACCCCCACCATAACTGACATCGGCGTGGCTAGGCCCAATGCACATGGACAAGCAATGATCAATACAGTGGTGGCCGAAACTATGGCAAATGCCAGTGCGGGCTCAGGCCCAAAGTTCAGCCATGCTAGCGCACTGAGCACAGATATAATCATGACCACAGGAACAAAGTAAGCGGATATCACGTCGGCCAAGCGCCCAATAGGCGGCTTTGAATTTTGTGCGCGTTTAACCATTGCAATGATTTGCGCCAGTGCCGTGTCTTTACCTACTCGAGTTGCTTTAAATAGAAACATTCCTGACTTGTTGAGAGTTCCAGCAACGACTTCATCGTCATGTGATTTTTCAACTGGCATCGGTTCCCCGGTTAGCATTGACTCGTCGATTGACGTATGGCCTTCAACAACCACACCATCAACAGGCACTTTTTCTCCAGGCCTGACTTTGATGACATCGTTAAAAAGCACTTGCTCGATAGCGACCTGGACCTCTTTATTGTCGCGAATAACCGTGGCTGTTTTCGCTTGTAATCCAATTAAACGTTTGATTGCTTCTGAGGTTTTTCCGCGGGCTTTTAGTTCTAAGGCAAGCCCCAGATCAATTAGACCAATGATCATAGCTGTAGCTTCAAAATAAACGTGCCTTGCCATTAACGGCACTGCTTCAGGTACCAACACTACCAACATCGAATAGAACCATGCTGTGCCTGTACCAAGTGCAATGAGTGTATCCATATTGGCAGAATGATTTTTAAAGCTCTTCCACGCACCGATGTAAAAATGCCGGCCGGAAAAGAACATTACACCCAGCGTCAGTAGGCCAACTGCTAGCCACAACAACCTCTCGACATTAGTCTCGACCGTCATTTCGTCGACAACAATGCTATAAGTCATTAGAGGGATACCTAGCGAAAGCGCAATGAAAGTATCTCGCATCAGCTTTTTGTAATAGGTCCTATCCGCTGCTTCTTTTTCATCGACTACATCAGTGTCAGGCTTATCTTCGAAAGGCTTTGCGTTGTAACCAACGGACTCTACTGCTTGAACCAATAATTGAGAATCCGCTGTACCCGATACAAGTACTGTTCTGTCTGCAAAGTTCATTTCGGCATTCTGCACTCCCGGCGTCTGCTTCAAGGCAGCTTCTATTTTTCCAACGCAACTGGCACATCCGGCGCCTTCTATCACTAATTGTCGCTGTGTTACTTCTGCACTCATAGTGCTCTCCTTTTTTCCTATTTTTAGAAGACTTGTTTTTTGACGGACAACAATTTTTCTGAAGAAACACCTGCATTAAGTTCTGTCATTTATGTTTTCCTCCAGGACGGTGTGTTCAAACTCTTCTATTAAATGACAGACCACGTGTGAGGATGGGGCTTTGTCACCCATTGCTCCCCATTTCCTTACTGCCAGCATCATATTTTGCCTGAGTAACAACATTGCCTTAAATTGTCTTTCTGTTTCTGCTAGCCTTCTTGCAATTAAGGTTCTAACTAGGGGACAAGCGGTCTTTCCATTATCTGCTTCTCTGAGAATTTGCTTGATATCTTCAACTGAAAAACCTAAATGCCTTGCACTTAATATAAACCGCAACCTGGAAGCATCTTTCGTTGAATAGAATTTATAACCATTGTCAGATTTTGCCGGCGTTATTAACTGCAAGCGCGTGTAATAGCGAACAGTATCTGGCGTTGTAGCCAAGGCGCTTGCGATCTCTCTTACTTTCATAGTTGTTCCGATGTCTTTAACCTAAAATTTTACTTATACCTAAAGGCTAAACCTGTGTGTGGGACGCAGGTCAATAGGCATGTAACTCGTGAAACTTTCGGTTCTAAGATGTAATGCGTTTTTAAGTGAGGCGGATAATACTTGCTGTTCGTTTACTGATAGCAAACAGTGTCTTAATGTATATTAATTAAGCAGTTGATCGTCTAAGACATTCTTTGATTGCAATTGATTAGTAAAGAAAACTTAGAGAAAAGCCTCACTGAGTTTATGTGTAGCTCTTAATCGGAGGGTGGAAGGGAGGAGAGTGTATACCAATTAAAGGGGTAATATTTATATCTGAAAATGAGCTTTGCTTAATGTTTTCACTTATCAGAATTTCAATATTTGAAAGTATACAAAATTGGGTTAAAGAAGTTGCACAGTAAGCACCTATACAGCACGCGCATATCGATTGATCATTTCCTTCGCAGTGCTGTACATCCTGGTTCTTTTCTGAATGAAGTGTGTGATTATTTAAAGTAGTATGTTCTACGCTTGATAAGGAATCATTTGAGGACATATGAGATTCTGATGTGTCGTGACCATCACATTTAATTGGGTTCGTCATAGCAAAGCCGTGCTGTGAAAGCAGCGCAGCTATTAGTACTAATTTAAACCACTTATAAATGCCTGACACAATAAACTCCATCAGTGAGTAAGGGAATAGTAGCGGTATTCCGTTATTCTTACTTTGACGTAGATCAACACAACACAAAAAAGTGCTTAGGACCTTTAAACATTAAAGCCGTAATCAACTAGTTTAGTACTCTTGATTCATATAGCCTTAAACTACGCTTAGAAAGTACAACATAGCCATCATTTATAGCAATGCTTTTAATTAGTGCATCCTCAAAGATTATGCTACCGCACGTGAAATCGTGACTGAAAGTTGTGACTTCGACATCATTTGCGATATATAACGCGTTATCTAACGAAATAAGAATCCCAAAGTGCCCATACTGTCGAAGGGCATGACTAAATTGAGCGGTGTTTTGATCCCAATTTACAAACCTTCTTTTTACTGGAGGTAGACTTTGGAATGACGCTAGCTTTTCCAATTGAGGTGTGGCGTTATTATAAAGCTCATTAAAGTTATTAAGTAATTCTTCTAACAGAGTTTCTGCGAGTAACTGAGACTTGACCATCAATGATGAAATCGTTTCATTGTTTTCGACCTCAAATTTCTCTTGGATTAGGATGCTACCTGCATCAAGTTTCTCAGTGAGTTTATGAATGCTAACACCCGCGTTCTCAGGGTTGTCGATAATGTAGGTGAGTGGGGTTGGGCCCGATTTCAGATAATAAGTGCGACATTCATGGAAAGGTGTAGAAGAGGAGGCCAACTGCTAAAAGTGGTACGCTCTTCTCGTCAAAGAAACAAGCAG
>NZ_JACSOE010000123.1:0-7194 GCF_014349115.1 Alteromonas sp. BZK5
AATCCGATCACTTAAGGTAAAACTGGCAAGGACGAAAAAGAAGAAGAAAAAGTGATCGGATAAAACCGAAACGACCGATCGGATTCACCGAAATACGCAAATCCTAAAATTTGTTAAGGAAACTGCGAACAAGTCCTATAATTTAGGTCCGGATCAAGACTTTGCACTGCCAGCTCAATTTTGGAACACTAAATTTCCTATTTCGGCCAATATACTGCCGTTTTAGGCCTAATTTCGCCCCTCATCCGGGCTATTCCCTGGTTTCAGACAGATCTTGGCTGTCGTCGTAACATCTGGTCTACTTTAAACAGGTTCGCCAAGGTGAATAGCATGGCTAACTGTGAGTCATTTTTCGTCAGCCCTTTATAGCGTGCTTTGATAAAGCCGAACTGACATTTGTAAGCGAGGTTATAAAGAGCTTCGAGCCTTGTTTATTCATGCAGCTAGGGCGGTGATGTCACGACCCTACAAGACAGGAAAAGTCTATGGTGAGTGGCTGATGAACTTACGCGCTACAAAGCCATTCAACGTTGTTACCGTCGCTTTGGCGAATAAGCTCGCCCGAATCGCATGGGTGGTCATGAAGACGAGGCAGGCGTTTAACAGCAACGGGTTTGCAATGATAAAAGTGATGACGAAAACGGTAGAACCACTGGATAAAAACCTGACACAAAAAACAGCTTACAGAAGCTTTGGCCTTTTTTGAGGATAATCCAGCGCGGATCTCATCGTGGAGCGGGTTGCGAAAGCGCCTAATCAGACTCCGAATACATTAGCGCATAACCAACCCCGTTATCGAAGTTTATTATTGCAATAACGAGGCGGACCATACATTTTTGTAAAGTAAGGTCGTATACGACACTTACCTGTAATCAAAGTACAACGAGGATGCATTGTGGAAAATATTCATCAGGATTTTATAAGAGATCTTAACGAAGCCACTGAGACGACATTACTCATCGAAGTCTATAAACGGCATGTTGAGGCAATGAGACGTCACAATGAGGCGTTTGATGAATATGCTGTATGCCGCGATGTCTTTGATGAAAAACTCACTGACAGGCAAACCAATGTCATTCGTGTCGATGCCAAAGCAGATCAGCCTAATCAGTTAATGTCTCAGATCTACGCGTTAGTCGGCGCAGATTTGAAGCAACGTGCATCCATTGATGCTGCATTAAAACTTGCCATTCATGTGTCGACAATGGGGCTATCTGAGCTGGTAAACAGCAGTATTTCAGATGCGATCTCTAATACGGTCAACGAACTGGTTGATGGCATTGGCAGCAAGATCACCGACTTTATCTCCTCCCGCGCGGAAGCGGAGCTGGTCAATGCGGCCGGCGACAAGTCATTGGAAGCAATCGAAGGCACAGACGCGACGAACGTCAAAGGAATGGAGCTGTTTTTAAGTCACGACGCCAGAAAACAATTACTGGAGTTGGCTTCCAGCGCTCCGGATGTGTCAACGCCACATGAAGCGATGCAATACATCGTCAAGCTGATTGAAGTATTGGGAATAGGTGCGCCAAAACTGATTGTGATAAACGATCCGTTTAGTCTTGATGTCGCGTCCTTGGCGCTGTGCTCATTGATGTTATCCCATGCCAAAGATAAAAAATTACAGGGCGAAACCTTTCCGGTATCCATTGTATTTAACTATACCCATCACCAACCGTTCGATAAGACCGATGACGCTTCAAAACAAGGAAGCCTTATAATCCGACTGCGTCATATGGTGCAGCGCTACGGCATGCTTGAAAAACCCGGCACCAACATCCCGACACCCGCGGTGAATTCATCTGTTTTTGTGGGGCGACATGACGAGCTTGCGTCGCTCAGTCAGCGCCACCATGCGTATATGGAAAGTGTGATAAATCGCAGCGACATCGCCCATCATTGGGAACTGATAAGCGGTGAGCCAGGGGCTGGTAAAACGGCGTTGGCAAACCAACATATCAGTAGACTCTCTGACTATGATGATAAAAAGGATACTGCACAGATACGGTTACGCCTGCTTAATCAAATCGGTCACCAGTCACAAAATACAGGGTTGGCATCACTGCTGCAGTCGATACAGCGCGAAGCGCTGAGGTTAACCGAGTATTACGATGCGCATAACAGCTTCCTCTATAAGGTGGTAAAGAACAAAATTGATGAATTTCGCGATGTCGGCGATAACATCAAAGAGATCTTCACCAAAGGCTCAGTCAGCAGCGATAACGTTCACGCACTGGCAAAGTCGATTGCCTCAGCAACGCACTACGGCACCCTCTTTGATGCGGCTAAGTCAGCAAAAAACAGACTGTCCATGGACCGCTACGCGAACGCGATAGGTGAGTCAATAAAAAAGGAAAATAAATCTGAAAAGGAGCAGCAGTTTGAAAGACTGTTAGCGGCGCTGTCGAAGCTGAAGCGACTGACCAGGGAAATCCATCCCGACGCGAAAACGATGCCAATCATGTTGGTCATTGATGATATCCAGTGGATAGATGAGCTGACTGCCGAGTTTATTACTGAGTGGCTAATGCCGCGTTACAGTATTGAGTTTGTGGGGACCTGTCGACAAGCGGATGCCGCGTTGTTAAGAAAAAAGACGAGCGACCAGCATGAGACTCGTCCCTTTACACGCGCATTGCTGTCGCTATTCGGACTGACAGAAGATGATGTGTCGACAACGTGCTATGAGACCAATATTAAGGGGATGGCTCGAGGCACGCTGACGTCACTGATTGAAGCGGTGTTCAGTAACCCGGATAAACGTGATGTCTCCCCTATCAGCAGCGCATTAATTGCACAGCTCAATGAACGCGATAATGAGCATGTGAACACGTTGTTTGCGATAGAAACGCTTAATCTTTTAAGCGATAAAGGTTTTTATCAGGATAAGGATGTTACGCCGTTATTTATTGAAACCACCCGCGGCCAGTATTCAATAAACAACATTCCGGCGTCAGCGTTTCAAAGCTGCATTGATACTGTATTTGGGCAGCTTAAGGACGCCTACAATGATGCGTTTGCCCAGGATGAGATGAAGCAGGATGCAAACATAGGCTTTACGTTATCGTCCTATGCGGTCATGGAAGAGCGGCTTCATATCCTAATGCAGTACTTGGGCGATTTCGGGGATATCGCTAATTTTACGCTGCAGATCGCATCCATGATTTCCGCGCCGTTTAGTTCACAGTTAGTTGACGATGTTATTGCGCATCTGAGGGGCCTGGATGAAACCGCGCACCCTGAATTGGCGCCGCTTATTAACATGTTAAAAAAGCAGCCCGAACGGCATTTATCCACCGAACATTATCAGATCCTTGAAGAGGTGCTGGAGATTGTCAAACGTGTCAGAAACGAAGACATGCATACCTTTACGCACAATCTGTATACCACCTTTTTGCGTCAAAGTTGTCTGAATGTGCTAAAAGATACGCTGGGTACATCAGATAAGAAGATCATCGGTGAATGTATTGCCGTCATTGCTCAATACCTTCATCAGCAAATTGAAAACATCGAGTTAACACATGATGCGACGACACGGACATATCAAAAAACAATTTACCTCACCAAGTCGCTGAGCGCGCTGCTGCAATTTGCCCATGACACATTTGGTATGTTTATTCATGAAAGAATACATATCACGTACGGACTTGCCGTGATTCTGGGAAATATGAACAGGTATAGCGAGTCATTAGAAGTGTTTGATGAAGTTGAGAAGCTTTGCAACGTGCTAGAAAGTAGCGATGAAAAACAAGAAAACGTCGCCATGATTTTTGGTGAGGAGTTTAACTTGGAGCAGGCATCCATTGATATCACAGAAGGTAAGATGGATGTCTGTCATTTTCTTGGTAGGCATGAGGATGTGAAAGCACTGTATCAGCGCGCACGCAATATGGTGGAAAATAACACTCAACTATCTGTCGACGAAAAAGATAGCCGTATCATCGGACTGCTAAACACCTTAGGCAATTCTTATAATAAACAGATTCAAGTAAACCATGCAATAGCCGTACAGAAAGAAGCCATGGAGATGGCAGAAAAGCTGTATCAGCGCGATCCAGAAATTCATCAAGATATCTACGTTAAGACTTTGTTTGGGATGGCAAAAGGACACTTAGCCGGCCTGAATTACCAGGCAGCTGCGCCCTTTGCTTTGCAGGCGTTTGAACAAACTAAACAATTAGCTGATGCAAATAGAAGTGCCTGGCTGGGTGGTTTTGTTAATGCCGCAATACTTTACGCGTCTATATGCAGTAAAACAGGAGAAAATGCTCAGTCTATTGACGTGCTTACGCAGTTACTACCCATCACTGATGGCTTACAACAAAGAAATCCCGATATCTGGCTTGAAGACCATGCTTGGGTTGTACACACACTGACAATGAGCTATCTACTTGCCGGCGCAATGCCAAGTGCAAAGCAAGTCATAGAGTCAGTGATGCCGCTGCTTGAATCTGAGAAAGAAAAATCAGCAGAATTGCCCGGTCACTATCTCAACGTGAAAGCTATGCATATGACATGCCTGCTAGGGACCGGTGACAAAGAGGGCGCGGTGCGGGTAGCGGAATCACTTATCTCTTTGACCAGAGAGGAGCAGTTGGCAGGTCGCAGTGATATTGCATCTACCGTGAACACACTGTTGTCATGTGCGTCGGCTTTTCTCAGATACAAGATGTTCGAAAAAAGTGAAATGCTCATTGATGAGCTCATCACGATGCTTGATGAGCAAGAAGAGATAGAAAGTTATCATGCCTACATGAAGCTTCAATCGTTTGCTTTGCTTGCAAATACACTGCTTGAAAAAGGAGAGATCGATAACGCCGTCAGTATTGTAAAAAAGGACATTATCCCTTCTTTAGATGTCACGTTCTCCATGCTCAAGG
Organism: Alteromonas sp. BZK5; assembly: GCF_014349115.1. Lineage (NCBI taxonomy): Bacteria > Pseudomonadati > Pseudomonadota > Gammaproteobacteria > Alteromonadales > Alteromonadaceae > Alteromonas > Alteromonas sp. BZK5. The sequence goes on from NZ_JACSOE010000123.1 coordinate 4,881, forward strand.
GTGTCGAAATGGAGTACGTCAGTGTTTTATCTGCCAGTGGCAAGGTGTTAAGAAAAAACAATGACATTGAGCAGTCAGAACATCTTCTGTTAAAGGCGCTCAATATCATTGAGAAGGAAGGCGACGTTTTTGAAGTGTCCACACTCACCGCGCAAACCTATTTTCAAATCGCGAAGCTCTACCGTATAACCAAAGATATGTTACGCGCCGAGAAATTCGCCGAAAAAGCACTTTCGAACTGTGACGATATACTTTTAATGAATAGCGCTGCGTTCGATAGCCACCATACTGCGCTCAGTCTGCTTCGAGACATCTACTGTCAAACAGGAAGAACGGAGGAAGCAATCACCCTGTACCAGCGATATACAGACACGTATTTTGCGTATTTTGCCAAAGCGCCAGTGGAACACGCACGAAAGGTTGAAGACTTTTTCGTTAAGCTGGGCAATATGCAACATTTAATGAAAGATGAAAAAGGCGCTCAACACAACAACCTCACCGTGTGTTTCAATAAGTATTGGGGACTGCAATTAACTGAAACTAAAGAAGGCATACCGGAGTGCGTCAATGCGGTATTCGGCCTGCTTCAGGCTATCTACGACCGAAGTGATGACAAACTGTTTTGGTCACTTGCGGTTAAGCATATTAGAAAGCTAACTGCGTTAAGTACAGAGATATGGGCAGGTCATTTGGTAGGAGCAAGCTTTAGTCATGCGAATCTGTACGTGGAAGATGATAGAGAGGAGATGATCAAAACACTTTATGAACTCGTTAAGGATATGGAAAAGTTTGCTCTTGATGAGCGCGAGGATACAAAAGATAAATTTAAAATGGCGTTATTCCTCGTTGTAAACGAAATGGATTTCGATGACGATCTTGATGAGGCACAAAGATTGGCCGAGCGATATCTCGATATCAATGACAATGCATTTAACGAACAATACGCTGACGTGATGATGATGCTTGTTCGCATCTCTTATAATCAACACCGTATTGAAAAAACGGACACCTTGGCAGGCATTCTTGAGAGCGAGCTTCACGAACACCAGGAGCTCGAATGGGTACCAGCTCAGCACGCGATGCTATATATGCTGTGGACTAATCTCCTTGATGATCAGGATAGAAATAATGAGGCGGCTGTGAAAATCAAAAAAGCGGACCAGATTATTGAAAAACATGGCCTGCATGACTATCGCAGTGGCACAGATCTGTGGGATGACTACCTATGAAGGTATTAAAAGCGAAAATTAGGAAAAGCCAAAATTAGCGACTATAGTTGTTATCGTGTTACCGAGTTGCATTGGTATCTGGAGATCTTGCCCGTCTATGACGTGTATTAGCTCAGAGTTGATCTGACAGTTACCCGTTTTTCAGGTGTCGCTGTCAGATTAGATTTGAGCCAAATTCTTTTCAGCCCAGATCTGTTTCCCATCGACTAATGTTTCAATTGGCGTTCTGCCACAGCACATTTTGCTCTGATGAGTTCGTTCATTGTTGTAGTAATCCATCCATTCGTCCAGATCTTTCTGGAGTTCTTCGAATGAGCCATACAGTTTCTTGCGGAATGTGACCTGGTAAAACTCATTTAATATCGTCTTATGGAAACGTTCACAGATACCGTTTGTCTGCGGTGACATCGCTTTGGTTTAGTAACCGTCTGCTGATCTACACCTTGCCCGATTTAACATTCCAGGGCAACAGGGCTTCGACATTGTCTGGCGATGCGGCTAAGTGTTCCAGACAATGCATGATGTAATCAAATGGGGTTAAGCCATTGGCCTTGGCCGTCTCAATGATGCTGTAAAGTATCGCACTGGCATTGGCACCGCTTGTTGCGTTGTTGAACAGCTAATTCTTTCTGCCAATGACAAAGGGCTTGATGGCTCTCTCGGCGCGGTTGTTATCGATGGCCAGGTTGCCATCATCGACATAGCGAACCAGTTTATGCCATTGATTCAGACTGTAGCCAAGCGCTTTACCCAGTGCAGTTTTGGGTGGTAACTGCAAAGCCGATTTGTCCAGCCAGGTTTTGTATTGGTTGAGCAGGGGAAGTGATTCGGTTTGCCTGACCTGATACTTCTGCTTTGCTGACTGGCCTTTGAGGCGGGTTTCAATCCGGTATAACATCTGGATATGGTTCAGTGCTCAGTTGGCTTTACCGGTTTTAGCCTTTGCTTGTGCCACTTCGGCCTCTTTGAACTTGCGTCTGGCATGGGCCCAGCTTGCGACAGGCTAAGCCTGAGAATAAAGGAGGTAACTATGCTGTAACCAAAATTATTCGTTGAATTCCAGAGGGTTCAACTCCCTCCCGGTA
>NZ_JACSOE010000124.1:0-7032 GCF_014349115.1 Alteromonas sp. BZK5
CGTATCTAGATTACAGAAGTCCAAATCAATATGAGGCGGACATGAAGAAATTGAAAAAAGTAGCTTAACTGGGTTGGTCAATTTTGGTTGACCACGTCACAACACTAAATTTCCTAGAAATAATAATTAGAAAAAGGGTAAGCTATTGAAAAGAATTAACTATGACGCGTTCGAGAAATGGCAATAGACTGTTGTTTCAATGAAGTCTTCATAATAAGTTGTTAGTTGCCAAGAGCCATATGAGAAGCCTTCAATTACTTAGTTTATTATCTTTATTTATATCGGTCTGCTTATCGTATTGGATCTTAGCTCCAATAGAACCTGACTCAAGCGGGGCATCTGCGGGTGCTGCTGGCCTCTTATTAATGTTTATAGTGCTTCCACTATTTTGTTGCTCAGCTTTGGGCTCTATCACTTCGACAGTTGCGCTACTAAGTCCTAAATTACGAAAGACTTTTAACTTTACAGGTTTGTTTTGGCGCTTTATTTGGTTTCTCAACGCCATTATATCTTTAGGCTATATCGCGTTTGGGCTATATGTGACATATGCTAATATTTTCGGCTAAGGCAACTAATCGGGTAGCCGGAGGTATCTAGCCTCCAGCCCCCACAACACCCTGCATGCGGCTCCGCACAGGGCGTTTCATTTAGGATAGTGAAGCGCAATCCATCCATCACGTAGTGAATAAAGCCCTTCGGATTTCAAGTAATCAAGTGATAAAGCCTGATTGATCCCCGGAGATTTTGCACTACGCCATGGCCCTTTGCTGGTGATACCACACGCTACCGCAGCTTGAACATGCACGCCCAGTCTCATTAAATGTCGTACTTTGGTGCGCGGTTTTCGCCACTGACGCCAGTAAGCCATTCTCACTCTGCGCCGGATCCAGTGATCCAGTTCTACGCAGCGCTGATATCCACTGGCGATACCAAAGTAATTTATCCAGCCTCGTAAATACTGACTGAGTTTAAAGAGTTGGTATTGCATCGATACGCCCCAGTTGCGGTTCGTTAATCGTCGAACCTGTTGCTTAAACTTCATCAGGGTCTTCGGATGCCATTGAATGCGGCCTGCCTTGAAGGTAAATCCAAGGAATTTGCTTTCACTGGTTTTAACGACGTGGCTTTTGGTTGTATTAACAACTAACTTCAAGCGGTGGCACAGGAATCTGCTGATACTGTTGAGCACGCGTTCACCCGAACGGGGCGTCTTTACCAGTATGGTAAAATCGTCCGCATATCGTGCAAATTCGTGACCCCGTTTCTCAAGCTCTTTGTCCAATGGGTCTAGCATGATGTTTGCCAGTAGCGGCGATAATGGCCCGCCCTGAGGAACACCTTCTCGACTCTCGCTATAAAGCTGGTTATCCCCTTTGGTTTTGCAGAGAATCCCAGCTCGTAAGTAACGTTTAATCAGTTTAAGCAGTCGCTTATCCTTCACTTTGTAGCCAAGGTAGGTCATGAGTAAATCGTGATTAACGCGGTCAAAGAACTTAGACAGATCAACATCTACGGCAAAACGGCGTCCCGTTTTGATAATGCTGTTTACCTGCTTCACTGCTTGTTGCCCATTTCGATGTGGCCTGAACCCAAAACTATTATCTGAGAAGGTTGGGTCGAAAATAGGCGTAAGGACTTGGGCAATCGCTTGTTGGATAACACGGTCAACGATAGTTGGGATCCCTAATTGACGTTTTCCGCCATCAGGTTTGTCAATCTCAACGCGTTTCACCGGTGAAGGTTGGTATTGGCCTGAGCGAAGCGCAGTCATAACACGTTTCCAGTTTCCGGCGTTTGCCCAAGCGGGGAAGTCATCAATGGTCATGCCATCAATGCCAGCGGCCCCTTTGTTGGCTCGAACCTGCTTCCATGCCGACACAAGATTGGAAGGCTGGAGAAAAAGTTCGAGTAGATCTGCGCTAAAGGCTGGCTGCTCATCAGTACGCTGAGTCACGTCACTACCGGACGGCATTCGTGTGTTCAAGTCTGACAAGGCTCCTCCTTTATTCTAAATGTTCCGGCCTTGGCCGTGTCCCAGCCATTACGCTGGGCATTTGGCTACTATGCCGTCTGCTGACTTCTGCTCTATCACCGCCACAGTTACCTGTAACAGCGCTATCGGTTTGCATCGAATTCGCTCGCAGTGGATGATGCGTTTCCTCTGCGCCAAGGCACTTGTATACCAGAGCCTTACTGGTATTCACCGATCGCTCGTAAAGCAGATCTCCCCAGATAAGAACATGGACTGTCTCTGCACTGCTGCATCATTTACGGTGGCCGTTAGATCACATGGTTTCGTTGTCTTGTGCCAACTCACCTTCAGCCTACGCCTCATATGATGTTCTTGTTCATCAGCTCGCAGATTTGCTAGCGGCTTCCTCCAGACTATCTCTCACGATTTAGCCCTTGCCATTCGCTAGTAGTTAGCGTTGAATAACAGTGTGTTAAACAACGGTGATCTTCCTACAGAGGACTTTCACCTCATTAGTTCATGCCCATGCTGGGCGTACACAAAACACTAAAGGCACTCGCGCTGCTCGCTGGGACGCTAACACATGGGCTGCGTCACTTCGTTCCTAATTTTAGCCCATGTGTTATCGCCCCTTAGTGGGGTGTTAGCCGCTACTTGTAAATCCAGCCTTTCACTTCTCTTTTTTAGTGGTAATATCAAATCATACTCAATGGGAGTTATTTTATGTCTGATGCATTAAAAGTGATGCTTGAAAATATCGAGCAACTCAGTACTAAAGAGAAAGCTCTTGCTGCCCACTGTCTTTTAACGGCTATGGATACTAAGATTGATAGCGATGTGGAATCTGAGTGGGTAAAACTTGCAGAAGCTCGCAGCGCAGAGCTAAGGTCTGGTGCGGTAAAAAGCATTAGTTGGGAAGAGATAGAAAAGGATCTAAATTAAAAGATGCTGCCTGTTTCCTTTCACCCAGAGGTTAAAAGGGAAATAAAAGAGTCGTTTGATTGGTATCAAGAGCAGTCACTGGGGTTGGGTCACGAATTTACCCAAGAACTCAAGGAAGCCATCGATTCAGTTAGTTCTTTGCCTTCGGCATGGACAAAAATGGGGCAAACTCATCGACGCTTTGTCTTAAGCAGGTTCCCATACTCTATTATTTATAAAATTATCGAAAACAGGGAAATTAGTGTGGTAGCTATTATGCACAACCACCGAAAACCAGGGTATTGGCACGAACGCGGCTAACAACACGCTTAATTCGCTCACGGCGTTCGCTGGGACGCCTATACGCGGGGCGGCTTCGCCATTATGCCCCACGTATCAGCGCCCCTTAGCTTAAAGTTATAGCTTTAATTAAGAATAAGGATGTTTCTATGGCAGATATTTTAACAACGGTATCAACGGCAATAAATCTAGCTACTCGCCTTCGAGAAATTGGCAAGAATATTGAGGACGCAGAGTTCAAAAATTTACTGGCTGATTTAAGTCTTGAACTTGCCGATGCAAAGTTAAAAATCGCTGATTTAGTCTCAGAAAATGCTTCGTTGAAGGAAAAATTAAACGAAGTGACGAGTGCTACAGGTGAGCGCTGTCCAAGTTGCAATAACAGAACATTTAAAATTATTTCTACGCGCCCACATCCCACTTTTGGAGATTTAGGAGCTAAGGAACGGGAGTATAAGTGCTCTACCTGCGGCTTTGAAGAATCAAAATTGGTGGATCCATAACAAACCACTGTAGGCACTCGCTCGCGCTCGCTGGGACAAATACACGTAGGCTCAGTCGCTTCGCTCCAATTTTAGCCTACGTGTATTTGCCCCTAAGTGGGGTGTTGGTATGACTCCCCTTGTCAATAAAAACCGAGCGTAACCCTGACACTCTTTCAGCCCATAATTAGCTTTGTTTCTCACTTAAAATAAATGAGCTAACGCACCGGATGAGGCAGTAATGTCGTCGGTTGTCATGCTGGTATTCGTGGATTATTCATCTCTCAATGAACAGCGCCTACCTTACTCACTCCGCCGTGGTCACCTTCTCATCAGTCTATGTTCGTGGATCAATAACCGTTAAGTTATTGCCGTCATAACGCCCTCGTAGGTTGTGCCGCATTCCGCGGCCTGATCCGAATGCATTAGCTCAAACTCTTTTATCATGCAGGTACTCTGCTCAATCTCAATTTTGGATTAACTGGCGTAAGCACCACTTCTTTAGCGATAGCCCATATGTAGGCTGCCATCTCTCTGGCTATTGCGGTGATAATGAGGTTGTAATGCTTACCTTTTTTACTCATTCGCTGGTAGCGTTTGCACAGACGAAGCTGTGCTTTCCAAGCAATATCGACGATGTCTTTGGGTAAGCCTTCCTGTCGTAGTTGAATATCCGTCGAGATATTGGCTGGATAGCGATAACTATGTGCGCCCTCAATAAGTAAGCGCCTGGCTCTACCATTCCCACATTTGGTTATTGCGCCTAAGTGCCGTTTTCCGCCTGAGGAATGCTCGCTTGGTACCAAACCTAAATAAGCCATGAGCTTTCTAGGGTGGTCGAAACGATTTAAATCACCAAGCTCAGCAACAACCCCAACCGCCACTAGCAGTCTCACACCACGCATGGCTTGAATCGCTTTAACGACAGGATAATACCGCCACTGGTGAACATGATGGGTTAATTCATTATCTAGCCTTTCTAGCCGACGAATGCGCTCTTCTATGGTTTGCAACTGTTCTTGCAAGACAATTTGCTGAGCCGGATGAGGCAAAATCAGTTCAGTGAGCCAGCGAAGGTGCTTCTTCGACCAGTTGGCAGTGCCTTCATAACGAATGTTGTTGCGCAGCAGTAAGGCTTTAAGCTGGTACTTAGCTTCTTTTAAATCTTTCATTGCTGCTTCTCGGGCGCGGGATAAATCGCGAACAGCTTCATCCTCCGGCTCAGGCACATAAATGGGTGTAAGATCTTCCGACTTTAGCAACTTCACTAATTTAAGTGCATCACGGCGGTCAGTCTTAATACGTTCTCCAGGCTTTTTGGGTATAAGAGAAGGCGCGACGACATAGCAACAATGCCCTAAACTCGTTATCAGCCGATAAATCCAATAGCCACACGGCCCTGCTTCATACACCACGTGAATTGTTGCCCCAGGATATTTCGATTCAAACTGACGGATAAGCTTTTTGACGCTGACTTTTGAAGAAGGAATGCGGCCATAGTGCACCGCACTTGCTCCACGCTGCTCTTCACAATAAGCCACTTCGTGAAACTCTTTATGCGTATCCAACCCTATAAAAATCATGCTATGTTTATTCATGCTAGCCTCCAAATGATTTAGTCTTAAGCAAACTAATTATGGCACTGGCTTTCAGCTAACCCACGAAAATGCGGAGGCTAGCATTTCTCAGGGAGTCATTGTGTCTATGTGCTTCTATGAAATTTAAACCACCTTTCCATGAAAAAGTATTAGAAATCGCTTTAGTAATAACCAATGAGTCATCTACCAAGGACTATTGGGAAGCTCATAATCAATTGAGAACCATCTGTGAAACTCACGAAAACACTATATTAGACCACCCATTTCAATGGGAGACTCTGGCCGATTTCACTAAGAATAATGATGAAAGAATGTCTGCTTACCTAAAAGCGATTCAGCTGGCCAAAGAGCAGACTCAACAAGAATACATCGCATCCATTGCTAAAGAATTGGCAGAGTTATATTTGGAACAAAATGACATCAGTCAGGCTTTAGCATATTCTAAACTTTCCAAAAACGCTTTGACGCACTTTGAAGACACAGAACTACTAAAGGAAGTTGAAGATATTGAGAAAAGGATATTTCGAATACGCACATAACAACTCAATAAACTCACTCACTTCGTTCGCTGGGACGCATACACGCAGGGCGGCTTCGCCATTATGCCCCACGTGCCTGCGCCCGTTATTGAAAAGTTAATGTCCGCTTTAGAGTAAATAATTCAATCAAAACTAAATGTCGGCTACGTCTGGTTCTCGTTCATAGTTGAAGCTAGAGAACTAAGTCGTGAAGGTCCGGTATACGTACACAAGGGCTGCACAGGCAGCCCCTTACAGCCTAAACTTCTATAGATTCCGATATTTCCAAAGCGTCGTCCACCTCAATGCCTAAGTAGCGAACAGTGCTCTCTAACTTTTTATGGCCCAGCAAGAGTTGAACTACCCGGAGATTTTTAGTCTTCTTGTAAATCAGATAAGGCTTGGTTCTGCGCATTGAATGGGTGCTGTAGAGAGATGTATCTAGACCAAGTTTTTCAATCCATCCGTGAAAAATGCGGTTATATTGTCTAGTTGATATGTGCTCAGCGCTATGTATACGGGACTTAAAAAGATAATCAGAGGGTTTTAATCCAGCTTTCTTTACCCAAGCCAATATCGATTCTCCCGTGTTTGGTGTTATCTCAAATTGGACAGGACTACCTGTTTTTTGCTGAACGAGATGCGTGCGCCTAAGAGCTGAGCGTCCGCAAACGACATCGGAGACCTTGAGTTTAACAAGGTCACAACCTCGTAGTTTGCTATCAAGACCAAGGTTGAACAGTGCTAGATCACGAGTCCGTCCTTCAAGCTCTTAGCGAATCCGGATACCCCATATATGTGATATCTGAAGAGGCTTTTTCTGACCGATAATACGATTTTTGTTCCAAGGTGTATGGATTTTAATTGCCATGATTTGTCTCCTGTTTAATAGGAAACATAATTATGGCAGTCCGGCCAAAGTTTATGGTTTGAATAATGGTACTGACAGATTTTTTTACCGGGAATTCAGCATTGCTCAACCATCAGACTGAGAAGCTATATGATTTCTTATATACTGCGCTTTCTTTACCCTACTTGCGCAGGTATGGCCAAAGTAAACTGCATGAAATTTTAACTATTTTGATTTTGTTCAGAAATATACTGAGCATAAAGAAGGTCAGCAAAATCCGCTTCACCAATTTGGGGTTCTAGGGATTTTCCCCTCTAAAAAGACTTAATCCTCTGTAGACCACACCAATAAATGGCTGCGGAGGTGGGTTACTACTTATAAGTGTGGCAAA
>NZ_JACSOE010000125.1:0-7021 GCF_014349115.1 Alteromonas sp. BZK5
ATTAGGCTCCAAGCTGAAAGTAAACCACCTCCGCAGCCATTTATTGGTGTGGTCTACAGAGGATTATGTCTTTTTAGAGGGGAAAATCCCTAGAACCCCCACTTATCCAAAGAAAAAGGAGGATTAGCGGTGACTACATCAAAATGTAATAAACCTTTGCCGTCTTTATCTAACAGCAGTGGGTTACGAATAGTATCGCCCCATTCAATTTTATGGTTGTCCTCGCCATGTAGGAACATGTTCATCTTAGCCAATGCCCATGTAGAGCCAATGGCTTCTTGTCCGTACAGTGCGTATTTTTTTGAACCTGAATTTTTGCGCACCATAGCACCACATTTTAAAAGCAATGAACCACTCCCTGTGCAAGGGTCGCAAATATCATCGCCTTCAACGGGCTCTAAAACAGTTGCAAGAAGCGTCGAGACCTCAGGGGGCGTGTAGTACTCACCAGCGGTGGCGCCACTGCCAGCGGCAAAGTGTTTGATAAGGTATTCATAGGCATTACCGATGATATCAAGGCTGCCCACGCGCTCTGTGCTTAGGTTTAATATGTCCTTACCAAAGTCTTCGAGTAGATGACGCAGTAAGTCATTTTTTTGTTTTTCTTGACCTAAGCGGTCTGTATTGAAACTGATGTCTTGGAAGACGTTTTTAAGCTTACTGCCGTTCGCTTCTTCAATGGCATGTAATGCTTTGTCGATACGCTCACCGTTACCGGGCTCATAACGTTTTTCATACAAGTCCCAAAAGCTTGCGCCTTCAGGTAACACAAAACGTTGTTTTGACATCATGGCATGAATGAGTTCAGGGTTATCCCCGTATTGCTGTACTAAACGGTTATAGTCATCCTTATACACGTCCGAAATATATTTTAAAAAAAGCATGGTAAGAATGAAGTCTTTATAGGTATCGGCACTGATAACGCCACGGAACGTGTCACAAGCCGCCCATACGGCTTTATTGATATCGTCCTGATTGATTTGCATAGAGGTACTCATGGTGTAAATCTTTCACTTTTGTTTTTAGCGGACGAAGACTACTTCGTCGATATGTTTTGTTCAATGATACTGATGAAAAAGGGCTCTGCTACTTTTCCGACATAAATGATTTGAGTGAAGGGTCGGCCACCAGCCAGACTCCCCGAGATTCATTATAAATAAGGTCCTGCTCAGCCAAGCGCGTCAGCGCTGCGCCAATCAGTGGATTACTGGGGCGCTTACCCAATTCAGATTCAAGCACTCTTTTCGTTTCATCCGTGTACAGTCCTTTGTCCCAGTCCTTGGCCAGTAATTTAAGTAGCACTTTATCGAGTGGATTCAGTTGCTCAATGGACTTAGCAAATTCACTGCGCTCATTTAATAAGTAACGCTGGTCATGCTCATTAAAACCGACTTGTATATCATATATCCCTTCAAGCGCCATGAATTTAAGCATTTCAGAGAACCGCGCTGGATGAAACTGTTGTTGCGTAAAAATTGAGAAAGCTGTTTCCTCATCGAGTTGACGTCCACCGGTAACAGATTTAAAAACCCCCAGCTGGTGAATGACGAAATCTCTATCCAGTTGCGGGAAAGGAATAGTCTGGCTTGCATCGTAAAATGGCGCTTTGGTGTTTTTAAATAGCTTATTAAGCCCTTCCTGTGATGATCCGGTGAAAATGGCCTTTATCTTGTTATCACTTCGCGCTGTCATGAAGCTTCGTAAGGCCGCGGTAAAGCTTGCATAGTCAGCAGACGTCGCAAGATGCTGAACCTCATCAAGCAATAATAGAATAGGCGTGTCATGGGTATTAAGCGCATCAAAAACCGAATGCAGGGTAGGACGCTGTGAACTCATGGCATTTGCTTCCGCTTTAACTGTTACGCCCGACGATGAAACAGCAGGTGTGAACTTAAGCTTTGCCAGGATTTTCGAAAACAAATTCCGACGTGATTCAAGCGTGGTCGTGACGGCATCAATAAAGGCATTCTGGGGCGAGTCTTTGTCTGACCAGAAGTCTATGTATATGGGTAACACATCAATCTTGTCGCAGGCAGGAATAACGTCACGCGTGATAAACTGTGTTTTGCCACGCTTGCGAGGTGCAAAAAAAGTAACCCTCTCAAGAAGCCCTTGTTGCATACCTTGCAGTATGTAGTCACACAGTTTGTGCCGAGGGTAGTGCCATCTGTCCATTGCTTTATAACCTTTTTCACCTTTAACTTATAATTATATATTTTAAATATAAAGGCATATAAAGCTAGCAGTTTCGATACTTTTTTTACAGCCTTTTCGAATGCTAATAAGACATTAAAAATTTCGACCACACCAAATAAAAAAGCATTTAGTGTTTAATTATTGTACTATCATCACTTCAAATCACACCAAACAAGTTCATAAACAAAAGGAATTCTTATGAAAGCGGGTGAAGAAATATCTAACGAAGCAAAAAGAAAAGCAGGTATTGAGTGGTTGAATAACCAGCTTGATATACTGTCCGCTGAAACCCTTGAAAGCATCAAAAATAAGATTGAAGGCTCAGAAGTACATAAAGATTCAGAAGCCCCTCAAACTTATACTGACTCTGAGAAAATTATACTGGCCTATTGGGTTGAACTAAATAAGCAACGCTACGCGAACACTAGTCATCATATTCATTTTACCCTCGACAAAGTTCACGATTCGTTCAAAGTTTTTATGCAATTATTTACTGCTCTAGCTGCGTTTATTATAGCTGTCTTCAGTGGGAAATTTGGTACTTGGATCATGGGTGACCAGATAACTAGTGCAAAATATAGTTTGTACATTTTCCTAGCTGCAATGGCCATAGCGTTTTCGGTATACCTCTTTTTCTGGGCAAACAAGTGGGGACAGTTCCGCAATCTGGAATACGACATTTTTGGCGGCTTTCTAAAGGACTACAATAAACTTGATGCTGATTACAAATCTTTATACCCAATAATTCTAATTGTAATTATTTTACTATGCTGTGGTGCTATGGCACTAGGCTTAAACCAGCTTGTCGATGAGTCGAAGAAAGACGATTTTGAGGGATTAAATTGTTTGACACAGTTTAATCGATGTAGCGGAAAAATGTGTTTTGATGAGCTAGAAATTTGCTTAACAACTGAAACAGCAGATTTGGATACAAAATACAATGATTGAAGCATTGAGATCTATGAGTCACACAACTTAAGTGGATTAGTCGCCACTTAACCTGACACTGTTATAGTGTCTAGCTCATAACCCTGAAGTAGACAGCAATTTCTTTAATCGGATATTTTCCCGTTGGAGCTCCATATTGACGGCCTCTAAGCTGTCTACTTTTTTCGACAATGACGCGATTTCTTCGTCTTTATTCACTTCAATGTCTATCCCTAAAAGCTCACTCATCGGGTTAGGCACACTTCGAAATTGAAGAGCTTTCTCGCGCGTTTTTTTAAGCTCTTTGTTGAGCGCCATGATCTGAGTCTTCTTTGCTGCTTTGAGTTCGATAAGCTCTTCGCTTAACGCAGACACTTGTTGCCACGCAGCAGCGATGCTCGCTTTAAAACGACTGATGTAACCGTCACGGTTTTTTTTAGCTACTTTAAAGTAGCGTTGCCTGTCTTTATTATGCGCCCGCTTCGTAACGCCGGAGATTGACGATAAAAGCGCGTAATCATTTAGAATTAACTGAATTATGCTGTTCACTGGGGCAATGGCTTTTACGACTTCTTCTTGTATATGTTTCTCCAGAACACTGAGTTCAGAGAAAGAAGAATCTGCTGCCCGACCGGATTGCTTGTCATAGCGCGCCAATTCACGCGCAATGAGGTCAAAGAATTTAACAAAGATATCGCGATAGCCAATGTCTGAGGCTTTTTTCCCCAATATGCGAGGACATATCGATGAGAAATGGCGATATTGAAGCTCAATGTCTAGCAACAGCATGGCCACCACTGCCACTTTTACATCGGAGGTAACGGCATAGCTATTTAAGTGGTGTGACGCCGTCTCAACACACACCGTAGCCCTATGCAAAGAAGGCGCATCAATCGGTTTTAACTGGCCATCAAGCTGGAGTTGTTCGTAAAGCGTGGCTTCAATGTCAGCGAATTCTGATTTCAGTGAATCAATTTCGACGATAACATGTTCGAGGGTCACCCCATGAAGTGCAACTCCATCGTCATTGTCTAGCGCCTGATTCGGTATAGCATTCATTGTCGGTCTCACAGAGTTAGTTAATGACGATTGTATAAATGACTGAAAGCGAAATATGAACACAGCCCGTAAATTACTAATAGGTTTGTGTTTTTCACTGTTGTAAAGAAAACACTAGTTTTACCTTCGTAAATGATTTTTTTATACCCGTCAGTACGTTACAAACATCTTTGTATACCCTTGCTTAATGACGTGAACACCGATTGAACGGGTATTATGTAAGAATAACGAATATAAAATATAAACCTCTGTCAGCACTGGTTTTTTCGTGATAAAACAGATTTTTTTCTATTTTTCCTTATGGGGAATTTTACTAGCGCTATCATGCATTAATAACCAAATTAGCACGATTTTGAAACAGCGCAATAACCGCGCTTGAAAGCGCAGCCGTTTGTGTCACCAGTGAGTTGTTTGGACAGCATTTTTCAATCCGTCTGTTGTCTTATCGTACATTGGCCATCCCAGTCTTTGTGACATCAAACTCTTCACCGTAATGCATCGGCATAGCTGAACTTGTCCACCCGCCGGCCTTTTGAATTTGATCTAATGAGATACCTCGTTCAAACATGGTTACCACCCCACCGACCCGGGTACTATGGCAGCTTGGTTTGAATTCTAAATTGAGTGTTGCCGCTAAATTCTTATATCTGGCCAAGAGTGCATGGTATTGCATCGCGTTATCTTGTACCGTTTGCTTGGGTGATAATTTTCTCAATAAGGGGCCATCCGCAATGCCCGTTCTTGTGAGCCATTTGTCGATAAGATTGATAGTGGTTGTTGAGATATAGCCGTACTGGCCTTTACCTGATTTATCGGTCTTGGAGCGAGGCGCAAAGATCCGTTGTTTAGCAAAATCGATGTGATGGATCTCAATAGCTAACAAATTGGATGCTCGGAATATCGTGTCTATCGCCGTATTAAAGATGACGGCGTCACGTAACCCAATCAGCGGATCCGTATCGAGTTTTGCATTGATGGCGTCAATAATTTCAAGGCGCATAGGCGCGGCTTGAGACTGACGACTGGGCTTTTGATTTATCTTATGGTTGGTGTATTCGGCAAAGAGTTTTGACTGTTTCCACGGGTCCGGTAATTCGCTTACACCAATGAAATAGCGCACTGACGCAATTTTTCGACGTATTGAATGATGCTTCAGTTTGGTCGACATCAAGTAGTCCAGATAGGCACGACATGTTGTTTTAGTCACATTGACATCACTGGCCATCGCCGGTAATGCATTATCTTTGCAAAACCCTAGGTACTGATTAAAGTCATACTGATAAGCGCGTTTCGTATTTTCTGACTTTAATTCCCATACATCGTCTTTTAACTCACGTAAGTTTCCAATTACGCGATCGCGATCTGATTCAGCGATCGCCATCGGTACATTTTCTACATGAATTAACATTGCGCTCATAAATAGGTGCTTTTTATAATTTAAGATAATTTGATTTATATTGAATAATAGAGCAGGGGAGAGGGCAGATCAAGAAATCTCTTTTGCGTTACTAGTAACGCTTTGTTTATATTTTATTCCTAGCACAGTGATACGTCATACAGATAGCGTTACTAGTAACGCTTTTATTCTTTGTAGTTTTTAAGGTAATATGAGAGACAAGAAGAAGAAGGGGTGAACAATGCCTGACCAGAGCCTTTGGCGACAATTTCTACATGCGCAATTAAATACGTTCTTATCAACCTTACAGGAAAAGGATAAGGTTACCAACGTAAATATAGACAAGCTCGAGCGTGATGTTTTAGCGTTAGGAAAAAGCATGGGCTTCATCGCGTTGAGAAAACATATTAAGCCTCAAAAGCTAGGTGAATTTGAACAATCTTTCACCATGTTCAAAGCACAAAAAGAGCAAGAGTTGTGGTCTGACTATCTAGCCAATCACCTATTAAAATTTTTATCTTCCATCCCCGAATCAACGTATCTGAAAGACAAAGAAGCCCTAGTAAATGCTGACAGTGTAACAATAAAAGAATGGCAAACACTGGCCCCAAAAGCCCTATATTCGGCTATGCGAGCGTGGTTACCCCAGGCCTCAATTAAGCAATTTCAAAATCGCTATCGGGCTTATAAGCACCGCGGTATCAAACGCACTGACACCATAGATGTGAGCCCCCAAACCAAAACAATCATTGATATGGCAAAAGCTGAATTGAATGCCAGCAACTATGATGAGGTTTTTGAACTCCTATTCTCAAAGCATTACAACGTCAGTGCCGACAGTGAAGTTAGAGCGGTAAAAGAACAGATTTCTGATGCATTACCTGCCTCCAAAAACCTGTTTTTGGAAGAATTCATGCTTAGATTAAACCCCAATGACAGAAATAGAGTGAAACTGCTCATTGAGGTTGCTTTTAATGACGGCTGGGAAAGAGCAAAGACATGTAGAAAGCGAAAAGGGGACCCACGCGCAGAAGCGTTAGTAGATTGCAGTATTTTTACAACTGCTGCGAACTTCTCGACTGATGAAAGTAGTGACTAAGACACCTTGGGAAATGGCGGGTATCGTAAGCCAGGTTTAACGAAGCTAAAGAAAAGGTGATATGTTTCAATTAGACCGAACCTTTTATTATTATGGAGAATGGAAGGTGTGCACCAGTAACAAAGAGTGTTACAAGTCGGGGAATCGCCCCAGCGAATACCAGGGCATAGAAAACAAACCATGATTTGTTGAGCCTTCACTCCTTACACATGACCTTATCAATGTGTGATGAGGTGACAACGTCACATGAATATCGCTATTAGCATCATCAATCATGGCGATTAAACACGATTTCTTATCGCCGAACCAGCGATGTGTGCTGCCGTCCATTTGTAGCATTAATC
>NZ_JACSOE010000126.1:0-6999 GCF_014349115.1 Alteromonas sp. BZK5
ATTACCCGACCCGTACGGCCATCGGGCAGAGTAATATCCTGGAAAGAATATTCATCCAGGCCAATGCTGCTGAAAGGCAATTCATTGATGGTATAAAGCGCCAGAGTATCTGATTTTTCAAACGTTGAATCTTTGTACCAAAGTTGAAAATACTCGGGGGAAGATGTCCCTTCAAACTCAGGCAAATACTCACCTGCAAATTCGAATTCCACACCCTCGACATCTTCATTTACCAAGCTCTGAAGTACACCTACCTTTGCCTTCATAGCCTGGTTGAATTCTTGTTCGACCCAGGAATCAACGCCAATATCTGCTGCAAGTAAAACGGCAATGACTAACAGTGAAATAATAATAGAAAGTCTTCGTGTTAATGTTTTACGTATTGATTTCATTAGCTTCTATAACTCTGTAACCAAAACCACGTTTACTTGTAATGGGTAGAGACGCGCCGCTTTTTCTTACTTTTTTCCTTGCTGAGGAAAGGTGAGCTTCAATAGCATTTTTTGAGATATGGTCATAGCTTCCAGAAATAAATTCACTCAGCATTTCTGAGGTAACTATCTTGTGTCTATTGAGAAAAATACATTCAACAATTTTGTACTCATTCGGGGTCAGGTTGATAATGCCATTATTGTATGAAAGCGTTTTAAACTGGATATTGAGTGTCAAACTGTTGATAGTAACTTGGTCATTGAGACAATTTACCGCACCTCTCCTCATCAAGCTAAGTAGTCTAGCAGTCAATTCGTCAAACGAGAACGGCTTAGAAAGGTAGTCGTCAGCACCTGCCAATAGCCCCGCTACCTTGTCTTCAGACTCAGATCGCGCAGATAAGATGATAACCTTTGTTTCTAAATGTCTTTTTCGTAACGTTTTAAGAATAGTCATACCGTCCAACTCAGGTAGCATCATATCAAGGATGATTATTTCGTAGCTACCAAGCAACGCCATACTCAATCCCTCAGAGCCAGTGCCAGCAGTATCGACTGAATAGCCCAATTTTTCCAAGCCTAAGCTCAAACTGTTTCTCAATGATAAAGAGTCTTCTATCAGAAGTATTCTCATAATTTGAATGTCAATTTTAAAGTTATTTGAGTATACCTTCTCAACCTTAGGATTTGCTGAAGAAGCTATTGAAAAGGTGCTTATAGTTAACCTACGTATACGTGGTTCTTTTAGCATAAATCGATTGATTTACTTCAATAGCTCTTAAGTTTATCTCGATATTTTGTTCATATTAATAACAGTCTTGTGACTAACGATGAAGGCTTATTTTATATCAGCGCTGCTACTTTGTGGGTGCTCAATAACCTCTACAGAAATTTCTCCCCCCAATGGTAAAAGTGACAAAGCTGTCATTTTTGACATCGATGGAACATTGATCCCCTGTAACGCCTGCATTTTTTCTGAAAGAGAAAATGCGTCTGAACGTGTTCAAGCATACGCTGATAAAGGCTTCAAAATTATCTATCTGACTGCGCGAAATGTATACTTCCAGTTCAACATTCCACTTTTTTATCCCGTTACCATCTCCCAGATAGAGATATTCAGGTAGCTAATTCGATGGCTTAGCGAAAAAGCTTTTAAAACGTTTAAACTAAATATTCTAAAGCCTTACAAGGAGTCTGGCTGGACACTTTTCGCTGCTTATGCCGATTCAAGCACTGACTTTGTGGCTTATTTGGCCGCAAGCGTTCCTCAGGACAAAATATTTGCAATAACATGACAAGGTGATTGTAAGTGCAAGCCAAGGCCGTGGCGAAAGTACTACGATAGCTGGTCGAAACACACTCCTATAGCGTTCCCTCCTTAACCAGCCTCTTTCTTCCTTCCTGAGCGATTAGAACATTATTACCTCAATTAAATGACTCTTCATAAGCGTATCTTAAGTTTCGTTTGTTAGAGTTTTCCTGTCGAAAATAGAATTTGCTTGATCTTGGGGCTTTGACAGAGGGCTACGTGCGAATTTCAGTTGTAATACCAGCAAAAAACGAAGAAGAAAATTTAAAACCCTTAATTGAGGAAATTTATAGAGCGTTAACAGGTGTAGCAAACTTCGAAGTCATCTATGTTGATGATGGAAGTACGGATAAGACATTTGAGAATTTGCTTTACCTGAAAGCGAGTGGCTTTGACAAAGTTAACGTACTACGGCATAAGCACTCGGTGGGACAAAGTACAGCTATTTGGACAGGGGTGAGCCATGCTGATGGAGAACTTGTAGTAACACTTGATGCGGATGGGCAGAATGATCCCTCTGATATACCAAACCTCCTGACTATGGCCTCTCAATTTCCGTTAGGGAGTCACTTTTGCATTGCTGGTCACCGTAAAAACAGAAAGGATACAGCTTGGAAAAGATTTCAGTCAAAACTAGCAAATTCTGTAAGAAGTAAACTTCTTAATGATGATACACCTGACACCGGATGTGGGTTAAAGGTCTTTCCAAAACAAACATTCCTCGATTTACCCTATTTTGATCATATGCATCGTTTTCTGCCAGCACTGATCCGGCGACAAGGTGGGATCATTAAAGTTGTTGAAGTGAATCACAGAGACAGGCAATTCGGAAAATCAAAATATAATATGTTAGGGCGGCTTGGGGTCGGACTAATTGATATGGCAGGAGTTTATTGGCTTCAGAAACGTAATAAACTTAATGATGTCATCTTAGAAAATGAAGAGAGTATCTAATTGAATTCCAGTCTCCTTCGTTTCTTCATTCTGGTACTTACCATTCTGTTTTTTAGTCATTTGATTTCGCTCTCCCCCTCATTTGACGCATTTAATCAGGAGTGGATAGACAATCATACCCGTGATAATGGAGTGACAGGGATAGCCAAATTTTTAGCCGTCTCAGTATTTTTACTTACTATCGGACTTCCACGCCAGTTAGTCGCATTTATGGGGGGGTACGCCTTTGGATTTGCTGAAGGTGTCATCTATTCAACATTAGCAACTACGCTCAGCTGTGCAACAGTTATGGCAGTGTCCCGGTATTTCGCTAGACCGATTATTATTCAACACTTTGAAATGCGAGTGCGCAAGTTAGACCACTTTCTACTTCGCTCTCCCTTTCTCAAGTCCGTTATCATTAGACTGTTGCCAGTAGGGAATAATCTACTCACAAACATTTTTGCTGGCGTTTCAAAGATTCCACGACGCTCTTTTATTTTTGGGTCTACTATTGGCTACATCCCTCAAATGGCGGTTTTTGCATTAATGGGTAAGGGTGTATTAGTCAACTCTGAACTTAAAATAATCATAAGCGCCCTATTATTTGGGATTTCCAGCTTGCTAAGCGCATATCTTTTTAAGGTTTATCGTCGTCAACATAATGACGATAAAACTCTTCGTTCTCTCACAAAAAGCAGCAAATGTAGCAATGAATCAGACGAGCCTAGCCATTAAACATAAGAACAAGCACCCAAATTATACTTTCTGGCTTTTTGTACTGGCTAGCGTGTTGATATTTATCGGGCTTGGGTTAAGAGATCCCTGGCCTGCTGACGAACCTCGTTTTGCACAAGTTGCAAAAGAAATGGTTGAAACAGGTCAGTGGTTCTTTCCAGCCAGAGCGGGAGAGTTTTATCCTGATAAACCACCTGTGTTTATGTGGTCTATCGCTTTTTTCTTTGCGCTATTCGGGTCAATTAAGATTGCCTTTCTGCTCCCATCTGCTTTATGCAGCCTACTCACACTTTTTTTGGTGTATGACATCTCAAAACGACTGTGGAGTACAAAAGAGGCGCTGATCGCAACGTCACTTCTTTTATTGAGTTTTCAATTTTTGCTTCAAGCCAAGTCTGCACAGATAGACGCAATGGTCTGCTGCTGGATAACAATCGGATGCTATGGTCTTCTGCGCTTTTTCTTAGTTGAAAGGCGATGGCGTTGGTATTACCTCGCCTTTTTCTTCATGGGAATTGGCGTCATCACAAAAGGGGTCGGATTTTTACCAGTCCTGATGCTGATACCATACTTGATACATCGACACTTTTGGCCTCAGCGGGACATAGCTAAGAAGCAAACTAAAAACTCCGTATTACCGTGGATAATGGGTGCAGTGGTGATGTTACTGGCTATATCACTATGGTTTATACCTATGTTGATATTGGTCGAAAATAGCCACGACACATCACTTGCTCTATATAGAGATAATATTCTTTTCAGGCAAACGGTCACTCGATATGCTGATTCCTGGCATCACATAAAGCCGTTCTGGTATTACCTCGTAGAGGTTATTCCATTATTCTGGTTGCCAATTAGCATCGCTCTCCCATGGCTTATCCCATGTTGGTATCGCGCAATCAAAAAAGGTGATGCCCGCATATACTTACCATTGGTTTGGATTGTACTTGTTCTGCTTTTCTTCAGTGTAAGTCCTGGTAAACGGGGGGTGTACATCTTACCCGCATTGCCGATGCTGGCACTGATCTCTGCGCCTTACTTTGATTCAGTTGTTAATAAGAAAGTATTTTCCTGGCTTTTGTGGGGCGTTGTATTTTTACTATCAGTAGGCTTATTGGGGTTTGGTTTTTCCGGCATAGTAAAAGCATCATTCGCCCTAAAGCTAGAAGAAAAGTTCGGGCTTTCTCCGTGGATGTTTTTTTTAGTAACGGGGGGACTGACGTGTCTGGTTACGGTGATCACTACTAGAGGGAAGCACTGGAAAGTCTGGCCCTATTTCTTGTGCACTCTTTGGGGCATGTACGCTACTTGGGGTTACACTTTACTTGAAGATGTAAAAACCCCTAAAAGCGTATTTGCAAATATTGAAAAAGAAATTGGTAAACATGATGCAACTATTGCACTTGTTGATTTTTCTGAACAGTTCATTCTCTTCTCGCCTTATCCCATCACTCATTTTGGGTATCATACCCCTGTTGATCAGCAATTGTCTGCCGCCTACCAGTGGTTGGATAAGACTGAAAAGGGAAGACATATCCTCGTCGATGAAAAACATGTACGCAATGGTTGTTTTAAAAAAGAAATGGCAACGTCTGTAGGGTATGCACATCGCGTCCACTGGGTACTATTATCGCACGAGGCATTAACCGAAAAGTGTCCGCTTACGAAAACTGCGACTGAGATCTTTAGTTATATCCCAGATAGGCCCGTTACGTGAGGTACATGTTTTCATACAATTAAAAAATAATGCGAGAATTTTCATCCTACAGTTTTTCTTAAGCGTTATTTAAGTTTAGACAGGTAACTTATGTGCTAAGAAGTACACGAGAACCTTATTGTGAAATTTCCAAGAACACTAAATTTCAATCCTACATCAGCTCAGTTCATTTTACTTTCTTCATTGCTTATCGCAGCAATATTTAACATACCATTTTTGTCCGCTGTTTATGAAGTTGTAGCCCCTGTAACATTGAATGAGTGGGTGTTTTTTCTCTCTGTACCGCTCTTGCTAACCTTTTTTAATATTATTTTTCTAAGTCTTTTTGGTGCCCTATTTTTGCCGCGCACCACAGTTGCAATTACTTTCGTTGTAAGTTCTATTCTACTTTACGGCACCTTGGCCTATGGTGTCATTTTCGATAAGAGCATGATACAGAATGTAATGGAAACAAATTCTGGTGAAGCCTTTTCTTATCTAAATTCAACACTTTTTTTATTCTTCTCTATACTGGGATTAATCCCTGTATTTGCGATTTTTAATCTGGAAATAAGTGGAAAGCTCAAGGCTCGAATCAAGCACCTTCTAGTGCTGAACTTATTAGCTTTATTGGGTATTGCAATTATAGCCACGTTCCTTTTTAAGAGCTATGCAGCTGTCGGCAGAAATAACAAAGATCTAACGAAGTATATTATTCCCTACGCCTTTTATGATTCAGGGTACAAGTACCTTCGGGACACTTACTTCTATCCGCCTTTACCCTACAAAGTATTAGACAAGCGTCCCTACTTAAAAGGTAACGCTAATATACACCCATCTATTACAGTGTTAGTGGTTGGCGAAACAGCCAGAGCGGACAAGTTTTCAAGCAACAGCTATTCGAGGCGTACTTCGCCTAATATCCAGAACGCAGGTGCAATCAGTTTTAGCAAGGTGACATCTTGCGGTACTGCTACCGCAGTCTCCGTGCCATGTATGTTCTCAAGACTCTCACGAGAAAATTATGATTCGCGTATTGCAGACAGTCAGGACAATGTTTTAGACATCATTCATCGTGCAGGAGTTGACGTGACTTGGATTGACAACAACAGTAGCTGTAAAGGCGTATGCAAGAGGGTAGAGACTATAGACTTCAACCCGTCAAGAGTTCCCAAGTTGTGCGATGGAGATTATTGTTATGATGAGGTACTTATTGACCTTTTAAGAGAAGCTCTTTCAAGACCATCTAAAGAACATAGAGTTATAGTCTTACATATGATTGGCTCACACGGGCCTACCTATTACCGGAGATACCCAGAGAAATTTGCTAAGTTCGTGCCTGACTGTCCCAGAAGTGATATTCAAAATTGTGAAGAGGCAGAGCTGACAAATACGTACGATAATACTATTGCATACACAGACTACGTGCTAGGCCAGATTATTGAACAGCTTTCCACTATTCCTAATTCGTCGATGCTTTATCTATCGGATCATGGTGAGTCATTGGGAGAAAAAGGGCTTTATTTACACGGTTTCCCTTATAATTTAGCGCCTGTTGAGCAAACTCATGTACCAATGGTTTATTGGGCCTCCAAGTTTAGCCAACCTGAATACAGTGATTGCGTAAGGTCGTTGTCCAGTCATCCTTATTCGCATGACAACCTTTTTGACACATTACTTGGTCTTACTAATGTGCAAAGCAGCACCTACCAACCCACTCAGGATATTTTACGAAAATGCGAGTCATAGACGAAACCACATCAAAAATGCATTTCGACCCTAAAGCCAAACCAAAGGGCATGTTGCGTATTGTATTAGCAATGAAAAACTCAGTTCGAGCTATATCATGGCTTGTTAAAAACGAGTC
Organism: Alteromonas sp. BZK5; assembly: GCF_014349115.1. Taxonomy (NCBI): domain Bacteria; kingdom Pseudomonadati; phylum Pseudomonadota; class Gammaproteobacteria; order Alteromonadales; family Alteromonadaceae; genus Alteromonas; species Alteromonas sp. BZK5. Next base: position 6,975 of record NZ_JACSOE010000126.1, read on the forward strand.
AGCGTTCCGGCAAGAACTTATCTTA
>NZ_JACSOE010000127.1:0-6957 GCF_014349115.1 Alteromonas sp. BZK5
GGATTAGACCGAAATCAGTGATCGGATTGAACCGAAATGGGTGATCGGAATGGGCCGGAACATGCACACAGCGCAGCTCGTATGTTCATCTGTTTGAACTCAAGCTGTAACTGCTTTTGGAAACTAGAGTTATCAGGGATGAAGGAATTACCGAAGTTGTGCGTATGCTCCTATAGTAATCCCAAATATATCTGCATAAGCGACTCGAATAAAAGCGCCAAGATCATAGCCCAGATTTAAATCAGTTTTGAGATAATAAAGTCAGCTTTCAACCGTGCTTTTGGTTCTGAAACGTTTGCTAAGCTATACCCTCAAACTTCTTTAAGAGAGAAGCAAAGAGTGCTCTATTGTTCGCTTTTTAGTATCTAAAAAGACAATAATTTGCGAAACATTGTTTCATTAAAAACTAGTCCTGACGGGTGAGGTTTACATCTTCTCAGGTTACAGTTTTTACATTACATATGCTTGAACACTTTCGATGCTGAACAGCTTATTAGTAGAAACCCTGTAGCCGATTCAACTCCTGCTATCATTCGTAGATGTCCGTCCGGCTCGATACTTCCAAGACCCAATGTAGTAATCGTAGTTAGTGAAAAGTAAAAAATATCCATGGAAGTGGCAGGTTGCTTAAAATCGCCGAGCTCGAAATAAAGTCCAATTTCATACGCCAGAGTAAAAATGACTGCTAGTAAAAGTTGGCTCGAAATGGCAATAACGACTACCGACAGTGTTTTTATCCAAGCTCCCTTCAATCTCTCGCTGATATTGTCCGCGACTACTGAAATATTAAAAAGATGCAGCCCTACGCAGCTCAACAGCGCAGCTAAAACTATTAATATAGACAAAAACATAATATTTCCTTGTTGGTACAAAACTTGACTAGTTAAGATTGATTGGTTTGTAACCTCTCTCAAGCTTTCTTTTGTTAGAAAGATCTACAAATATTAACTATTTCTTAAGTAAGGATTACATATGAAATACTCTAAGTTCGCTGCAATGATAATAACTTCAACTGTAGCGATGTTTTTAATGATGTACTTAAATACCTACGCTATCTCGCATGTCTGGTTCAGTGAGACAAGGACTTATATGGCACTCTATATGGGGGCAGGCATGGCGATTATAATGTTAGCTTTCATGTTAGGTATGTATAGCAACAAGAAACTCAATACAGCCATTTTTATAATAGCGGCACTTACTTTCGCCTTGTGTATCTATCTTGTTCGTTCACAAAGTACCATTTCAGATACCGCTTACACGAAAGCAATGATTCCTCATCACTCTATAGCTATTTTGACTAGTGAGCGTTCTAACCTTGAAGACGTTCGCGTACGAGAATTAGCAAACGGCATTATTAAAGCTCAGCGAAAGGAAATAAAGGAGATGGAGTGGTTGATAGAGGATATAAATAAGAATGGCAAGGCAACAACTCAGGAACAGGCCGAACAGCGTCCAATTCCTCAATTTGAAGGTAAATTGAATAAAGGAAAGGAAAATGAGTAAGAAAGCTATCCTATATAGAATGGTTACTAAAGAGCACATTTGCCCTTACGGTTTAAGGTCAAAAGACTTACTAGAGCGAGAAGGCTATTTAGTAGAAGACAATCATCTTACTTCACGTAATGACACCGATGATTTCAAGCAAAAGCATGGTGTAGAAACGACGCCTCAAACCTTCATCGAAGAAAAGCGAATTGGTGGATATGATGAGCTTCGTAAATACTTCGGGAAAGGAGAAGCGGGGCAGAACGGAACTACTTATGCACCTGTTATTGCGATTTTTTCTGTGGCAGCTCTGCTATCGTTAGCATTCCAGTTCTTTGTTTCTGAAGACTTCATCTCTATAAGAACACTGGTTCTCTTTATTGCTTTCTCAATGACACTACTTGCAGTTCAAAAATTGAAGGATTTGTATAGTTTTACAAATTCGTTCATAACCTACGATTTGTTGGCAATGAGGTGGCTTCGATATGGTTACATCTACCCATTTGTTGAAGCCTACGCGGGGATAGGAATGGTAGCTCAACTGCCTGCCATAGCTGTTGCGCCATTTTCACTATTTATAGGAACCGTTGGGGCAATTTCTGTCTTTAAAGCAGTATATGTGGATAAACGGGAGCTCAAATGTGCTTGTGTCGGTGGGGACAGTAACGTGCCGTTAGGTTTTGTTTCACTATCAGAAAACATTTTTATGATAGCAGGCGCATTTCTCATGTTATCTTTTTAGTTACAAGAGTTGCTTATCGACTAAACTTAATAAAAGTAACTCTATCAGCTTTTAAGATTGAAAAGACTGCTTGTTTAACTACATAGGAAGTTGTTTATCTTAGTTACAAGCAAATGTCATTGATTAAAGTGTCCTTAAGACTTATCTTGTCTAAGGGAATAACGTCGCGTAAAGGTTGAGAGCAAATACAAAGTTATGAGATCTATTATTTTCACACTATGCATTGGATATTTATTGGTACTGTTTACCGTGCCAGTTGATGCGTGTGAAATGAAAATGGATGAACATAGCTCATTAACTAAGGTTTCTCACAAATTCGCAGACGCTCATGAGGAGAAACGTAGCAGTTCACCTAGTTCTAAGCATCAAAGCGCTCACACTGATGGACACCCCTCGCATTCGGGTAAATCAGGTTGCTGCAATGATGGATGTATGTGTATAGCTACCAATTGCTACCACTTTACAAGTCTTTTTTACGTTCCCATTCGTCAATTTGAAACAACGTTTGCTGAGCAGTATGACATTATCGCTCTAGCTGTTCCCTTCAAAATTTTCACTCCACCTTTTCGTCCACCGATAGCCTAAGGCACTGACTTAGTTAGTAATACTTTTTAAATGGATGAACTTCCTTCGTCCAGTTAGTATCAATTCAAAGGCTAAAAACTATGAAAAATTCTATCGACAACGGTCGCAGAAGATTTGTGCTCGGTGCCCTAACCTCGAGCGCTGCGGCTGCGTTAACCAACGTTAGTCCTCTATGGGCAGCACCTGTTGGTCGCCATTTTAAAGATCAAGTTTTGACAGGTGATATTAAAAATCTCAATGTGTCAAAAGCGCAATTGCCAATAGGCTCAAATATGGGCTCACCTATAACGATCAACGGTCAAATGCCGGGCCCGTTGATTAGATTGAAAGAAGGACAGCGAGCGCACCTCAATGTAACTAACCACCTTAACCAAGATACTTCAATACACTGGCACGGGATTATTTTACCACCAGATATGGATGGCGTTCCGGGAGTTTCCTTTGCCGGAATAAAACCTGGCGAAACATTTAAATATGCATTCGATGTCGAGCAAAACGGCACCTACTGGTACCACAGTCATTCAGGCCTCCAAGAACAGTTGGGCCATTTAGGACCTCTTGTGATCGACCCTGCAAATGGAGACATTGGGGCTGATAGGGAACATACAATTATTTTAAGCGATTGGACGTTTTCAGACCCCCATGAAGTTATGCGAAAACTGAAGGTAGCGGAAGGTTATTACAATTATCAAAAGCGAACTATTTTCGACACGTTAGAAGACGTAAAGAAAAAAGGGTTTGCCGATACATGGGAAGAGCGTGCTATGTGGGGTGCAATGCGTATGAGCCCTCGCGATATAGCTGACGTTACAGGCAGTACATATACATACTTAATGAATGGCCGGACACCACAGGACAACTGGCAGGCCCTGTTTAAAGTAGGCGAAAAAATCCGGTTGAGGATTATAAATGGTTCTGCGATGACTTATTTCGACTTTCGCATCCCAGGGCTTGAAATGACGGTTGTAGCTGCAGATGGTCAGCCTGTTAAACCAGTAAATGTGGATGAATTTCGAATTGCAGTAGCGGAAACTTATGACGTAATCGTTCAGCCAAAAGAGCGAAAAGCTTATACCTTTTTTGCGGAAAGTTTTGATAGAAGTGGATATGCGCGTGGCACCCTAACCCCGTCAATTGGCCTTACTGCAGAGGTTCCCCCACAGCGAGTTATCACAGAGCGTGGCATGGCGGCGATGGGGATGGACATGTCTGGTATGAAAGGCATGAATATGGATAAGTCCAAGGTCGACAGCTCGGGCATGGCTGCTCCAAAAGGTGAAATGAAAGGAATGGGGCAGCATAGCGCCCATACAATGCATGGCACCCAAATGGAAGGAGAAATGACCCCCTCCAAAAAGCTCCCAGTAGAAAGCATAGACATTGTCCACAGCGAAGACGGGCACGGCGCTGGTGCAGCGATGATTGCTAAAAATCCAAGCTCTAGGTTGGATGAACCTGGGATCGGTTTGGAAGACAGCCCACATCGTGTCCTTGTTTATACAGATTTAGTCGGTGAAAGTCCTTGGCCTGACGAAAGAGAGCCGGAACGTCAAATTGAGCTTCACTTAACGGGCAATATGGAAAGGTACATGTGGTCGTTCGATGGCAAAAAGTTTAGTGAAGTAGACGGATATGTACGTTTCAATTATGGCGAGAGACTACGTCTGATCTTGGTTAATGACACTATGATGGATCACCCTATTCATTTACATGGTATGTGGATGGAACTTGAAAACGGCCAATATCCAAGACCTCGTAAACACACGATCAGCCTCAAGCCTGGAGAGAAGGTCTCGTTACAAATCAGCGCAGATGCCCCCGGTGAGTGGGCGTTTCATTGTCACCTGCTATACCACATGGAAGCAGGTATGTTTCGTGTTGTACAGGTCGCATAGGAGATTAAAATGAAACAGATATTAATAGCAGGCCTAATAACATTAACTTTGAGCGTTGACAATGCTTTGGCTCAATCAAGAGATGACTGGCCATCTCCTATTCCTAATGAATATTTTGGCCAAGTTCTATTTGACCGGCTTGAATATACTCGCACTGATGAGCAGCAAAATATAGCGGTCTGGGACATGCAGGCGTGGTATGGCGGAGATTACCATCGTCTTGTTTTTAAAAGCGAAGGCGAAAATACACAAAACGATGGAATGCCTACTGATCTGGAACGAGCAGAACTGTTGTACGGTTATCTCGTTTCTTCTTTTTGGTCTATACAATTTGGTGTGGGCACAAAGGGAGAGCTGTCATCCGATGCGGATATGGAAAACTATGCGGTGGTCAGTTATCAAGGTCTAGCGCCTTACTGGTTTGAAATGGAAAATTCACTGCGTATTAACGAAGACGGTGACATGCAGTTCATCAATGAAACCGAATATGACTGGCAACTAAGTCAAGTTTCCTATCTGCAACCGCGACTGGAAGTTGTTGCCAACCTCACCGATTCTGAAAAGTATGACCGTCAAAGCGGGTTGAGTAATATTCGTATTGGTTTGCGATATCGGCATGAAATAGTGAGGGAGGTAGCACCTTATGTCGGTGTTTATTACAGCAAAGCTTTGGGAAATACAGCTGATGCATTAAAGGCTGAAGGCAAGTCAACCAGTGAAACTGGTGTAGTGTTAGGTGCAAGGATTTGGTTTTAAACGCCCTACGCTAAAAATGAAATAACTGGTATGCCATTGCCAGTTATTTCTTTCTACACGTCTTCGAATTTGTTTTGTAATGGGCCTGTGTCCTTATATTTGCTGCAGGTTGCTTTTGTTGTTACTCAGGCTCACATGACATAAAGGAGTAACCAATATGAATGAACACGAGCATTCAAACAGGAAAGATTCGTTAAGCCTCTGGGGCGCGGTATCGATGGGAACTGGTGTAATGATAGGTGCTGGTATATTTGCTTTAACCGGGCAAATAGCAGAGCTGGCAGGCACATGGTTTCCTTTTGCGTTTTTAGTTGCAGCGATAATTGCAGGGTTTAGCTCATACAGTTACATCAAAATGGCACAGAAATACCCCTCTGCAGGTGGTATCGCCATGTTTCTGAAAAAAGCCTATGGTAGAGGTCTGTTGACCGGTGCCTGTGCATTGCTGATGTTTTTCTCCATGGTTATCAATGAAAGTTTGGTAGCCCGCACTTTTGGCACTTATGTCCTACAATTGTTTGACTCTCAGGGCGCTGAGTGGCTTATACCAGCGCTTGGCGTGAGTCTTCTTATTGTGGCATTCATTGTTAATATTTTGAGTAATCAATTCATCCAGACCCTCTCATTTATTATGGCTTTTATCAAAATAGCAGGACTTGCAGTTTTGGCAATTGGTGGGCTGTGGGCAACCGGTTTGTCGTTTGAGAGCGTTTCAGCTCAACCGCAAGATACCAGCGCAACCGGTTTTCTCGGAGCCGTGGCACTTGGTATTTTGGGATACAAAGGATTCACTACAATTACAAACAGCGGAGGCGAGCTCAAACAACCAGAAAAAAATGTAGGAAGAGCCATAGTCATTTCTATATCGATTTGTGTGGTACTTTATGTTTTTGTCGCAGTTGCAGTAGGAGCAAATTTATCAATTGGCGAAATAATACAGGCAAAAGATTATTCGCTTGCTGAAGCATCTCGACCCGCATTCGGCCAGTATGGTGCTTGGTTTACTATAGCTTTCGCGATTATTGCCACGTCTTCCGGTGTCGTTGCCAGCATCTTCGCTGTTTCAAGAATGCTATCGATGCTTACATCAATGCAACTTGTGCCTCACCGTCATTTTTCATTACCGGGAGATATAAGAAGACATTCCTTAATTTATACGTTAGTCATCGCAATATTTCTTACCATATTCTTCGATTTGAGCCGCATAGCCTCCATCGGTGTAGTTTTTTATATCGTAATGGATATCTTCATCCACTGGGGAGTGTTCAAGCATTTACGAGATGATGTGCAAGCTAAAGCTTGGGTACTAGTCAGTGCAATTATTCTCGATATCATTGTTCTTCTATCTTTTATGTGGGTGAAAGCAAAATCAGATATCTTCATTGTTGGGATTTCTGGGTAAGCGGATTAAATGGTTGATCTTACCTTTGCATGAGAGTGAGACAGACCGGCATCTCATCGGATTATCTGGTTGATGCTTCACCTACTGCTGGT